>JBIIQS010000077.1:0-4157 GCA_044341965.1 Rhodoluna sp. | reverse complement strand
TGCATCGGGAGCTGAAGCTTCAGCTACTGCTCGACGAGATTTGCGTTCCGGTTTATCTGCTTGGATTTCATCCATTTATTGATTGCTCTTTCTTGAGTGATTAGATAATCGGTTGCTAACTCGATTTACCTCAAACGCGATTTGATTGCGTTTTATTGCAGTATTTTCTGCGGGGATTTCACCTAGCGATTTACCCTAAAGGGTCCAATTACTTCTGGTGTATTGATATGGTAGCACCTTTATTGTCAACAGCCAACAACAGCGGAAGCCATTGTGGATGGGTCTTTTCGGCTAATTCCTTAGCCCGCAGTCTCTGGGCCGGGTCACTAGCTAGCACCAAGACAGAGGGTCCTGCTCCCGAAACGACCGCGGCGTGCCCTTCAGCACGTAGAGTCCTGATCAGGGCTTCGGTTTCTGGCATCGCGGTAGCTCGGTATTTTTGGTGCAGTCTGTCTTCGGTTGCTGCAAACAGAAGCTCTGGCGATTGAACCATGGCAGCAACCAGAAGCGCTGAGCGCGAAACATTGAAAACAGCATCGGCATGAGGGACTGACTCTGGCTGTAGGGATCTAGCCAATGCGGTGGACATCTTTGTGGAAGAAACCAAAACCAACGGTGAGACACCGCGGTGCACCGAGAGCTTCTTGGTGTGTGGTCCGTGCTCGTCTTCCCAGGCGATACTCAACCCGCCAAACAGAGCTGGGGCGACGTTGTCTGGATGGTCCTCAAACTCTGTTGCGATATCCAGCATTGTCTTATCGCTGATAGTTGCAACCCCATCTAGTAGGCCCTTGGCTGCCATGATTCCAGAAACAACTGCAGCTCCAGATGAGCCCATTCCGCGGCCATGAGGGATTCGGTTTGTCGCCTTAAGGGCTAAACCTGGCGCGGCTTGGCCGGCGCGCTTGAATGTCTCCAAGATCGCGCGAACTACCAGGTGCGAGGCGTCAAGCGGAACTTCGCCTTCGCCTTCGCCGTGTACCTCAATCGAAATGCTTCCAGGCGTTGTGGCGGTAACTTCCAAATCGTCATAAAAAGCAAGGGCGATACCAAGGGTGTCAAAACCTGGACCCAGGTTTGCCGAAGTGGTTGGCACCCGAACCGATACTGTTCTTCCCTCTAAATTAGTCATTTTCAAGCCAACCCCAAACGCTCAGCCACTTCAGCAGCATTGGCTGATACGGCTTCTGGAGAGATCTCGTTTCCGGCCTCGTCCTTTAGGGCCCACATCGGATCTTTTAGACCATGCCCGGTAACGGTTACCACAATCAATGCGCCAGCAAAACTTTCACCCTGTTGGGACGCTTTGTAAATACCAGCTGCACCGGTAGCCGAAGATGGCTCGACAAAGACTCCCGCTTCTTGCGATAGGAATTTGTGCATCCACAAAATCTCAGCATCTGAAACCGCGCCAAACTTACCCATCGAACACTCCATCGCACTCTGGGCAAGATCCCATGAGGCAGGATTTCCAATCCGGATTGCGGTTGCAATTGTGTCCGGGTTCTTGACTGGTCCACCATGAACAAAAGGTGCAGATCCCTCGGCCTGATAGCCGTACATCTTTGGAACAACCTTGATGCGGCCCTCGTTGAAATCTTCCAGATAGCCCTTGAAGTAAGCAGAGTAGTTACCCGCGTTGCCAACTGGTAACACGTGGTAATCAGGGGCTCTACCCAGTGAGTCAAAAACTTCAAAGGCTCCAGTTTTTTGACCCTCAATTCGATCTGGGTTTACTGAGTTGACCAAATGAACCGGATAGTTATCCGATAAATCTCTAGCCAAAGTTAAGCAGTCGTCAAAGTTTCCTTGCACCTGCAAAATCTTTGCTTTGTGTGCTACCGCCTGGCTTAGCTTTCCAAGAGAAATCTTGCCTTGCGGAACTAAAACAACAGAAGTAATTCCGGCCGCTGCCGCGTAAGCCGCAGCGGAGGCAGATGTGTTTCCGGTTGATGCACATATAACTGCCTTAGCGCCTTCCCCGACGGCTTTGGAAACGGCCATGGTCATGCCTCGGTCCTTGAATGAACCGGTTGGGTTCATACCCTCATACTTCAGATAGACCTGGTCGGCACCAACTAGTTTCGCAAGAGTAGGTGCTTCGATTAGAGGAGTTCCACCTTCGCCAAGGGTGATAATCGGAGTGCTGCTATCGACATCTAGTCGATCAAAGTACTCTCGTATGACTCCGCGCCACTGGTGTGCCATTACAAGCCTTCCATTCGAATCACGGACGCAACTTTTTGAACCGCGTCGCTAGCCTTCAAATCCTCAACAACAGCAGCGAGGGCTGCGTCAGTGGCCAAGTGGGTTCCAATCTCAAGATAGGCAACGACATTCTTGCCGGAAAGAACTGACTGCTCGACAGCCTCGATTGAAACGCCGTGCTTGGAGAAAGTTGTGGCAATTTTTGCTAACACGCCTGGTTGGTCGGAAACCTCGAGCTGAACCGAGTAACGAGTTTGAATTCTGCTTATTGGAAGAATTTCTAGTTTTGCGTGAGTTGAGTTAGAAAGACCTGGGCCACCTGCGACGTGGCGCTTGGCTGCAGAAACTACATCCCCCAAAACCGCTGAGGCAGTTTGAGTTCCACCGGCACCAGATCCGTAGAACATTAGACTGCCTGCGGCTTCTGCTTCAACGAAGACTGCGTTATAAGCTCCGTTAACTGCAGCCAGAGGGTGTGACCTTGGAACTAGCGCAGGATAAACCCGAACAGAGATTCCCTCGGGTCCCGATGAATCAGCTTCCAAAAATTCGCAAATTGCCAACAGCTTTATGACATAGCCATCTCGCTGAGCGGCTTTCATTTGTGCCACAGTTATTGAAGTGATTCCTTCTCGATAGACCTTATCTAGAGGAACCTCGGTGTGAAATGCCAGGGTTGCCAAAATGGCCGCCTTCTGGGCAGCGTCGAAGCCTTCAACGTCTAATGAAGGATCTGCCTCTAGATAGCCAAGCTCGGTAGCTTCAGCCATAGCCTCTTCCAAAGAGATACCGCTTTTGTCCATCCGGTCAAGAATGTAGTTTGTGGAACCGTTAACAATTCCCATAATTCGCTTCACGCGGTCACCGCCAAGAGATTCTCTAAGCGGGCGAATGATTGGAATAGCTCCGGCAACCGCAGCCTCAAAGTAAAGCTGTGCGCCAACTTGCTCTGCAACGTTGAATAATTCAGTTCCATGAGTAGCCAACAGGGACTTGTTGGCTGTCACAACATCAGCACCAGAATTAAGTGCTCGCAAAATGTATTCCTTAGCTGGCTCTATTCCACCCATTACTTCAATCACGATGTCGGCACCAAGAATCAAGTTCTCAACATCGGTGGTCAATAGTTCTTTTGGAAATCCTTCACGTTTGGTAGTTAGGTCGCGCACCGCAACTCCAACGAGCTCTAGCTCGGCTCCAACGCGAGACTTCAGCTCCTGCTTTTGCTCCAGCAATAGCCTGGCGACCTCAGCACCGACTGATCCGGCACCGAGTAAGGCAACGCGTAGGGGGCGGTATTCGCTCAATGTGTATTCCTAACCAACTACAAAACTACCCTGTCTACAGGGTTTGATATCCGGGGTCTCTAGAAAGCATGGCCGATTCGGTCTCGGCATTCATCAAGACTTTTACCTTTCCTTCCAGAACGGCAACCATTGCCGGCCTAGGTAAATAGTTGTAATTACTAGCTAGCGAGTGACAATAGGCACCAGTTGCCGCAACAGCCAGTAAATCGTCAGGTCCTATGTCTGAAGGAAGGTAGCAATCTTTGACCACGATGTCGCCACTTTCGCAATGCTTACCCACAACGCGAGACACAACCGGCGTTGCAGCGGAAGACCGAGAAACTAGCAGTGCGCTGTAATCGGCGCTGTAGAGACTGGGTCTGGGGTTATCGCTCATACCGCCATCGACGCTGACATACTTTCTTGACTGCTTAGAGTCATCACTGGAAACTTGAACATCTTTGATAGTTCCCACAGTATAAAGAGTCACTCCCGCTGGGCCTGAAATGACTCTCCCCGGCTCAAAGCAAAGTGTTGGTACTTCAATACCAAGTGCCCTGCACTGGCTTTCAACTTCGGAGCAAATCTCGGATGCAAAAAATGAAATCTCGGGCGCTTGGTCTGCAGCCGTGTAATTGATTCCAAAGCCGCCACCAAGATTTA
>JBIIQS010000098.1:0-3547 GCA_044341965.1 Rhodoluna sp. | reverse complement strand
TCCAGGATGGCAACCCTGGTAAAGATACCAACGGTAGATCTAAAGCTTCCCAACCGTCCACCACCTAACATCCCAAGCCTGGTCGCCTGATCGACATGAACGGGGTCATCAGGCAAAAATGCCGCCGCCTCGATTGCACCAAGACCAGCCAGGGTGGTCTTGATCTCAGACTTGGCCTGCGAAATAACTGAATTCCTCGTACGGTTTACTACTAGCTTTGGGTGCTCAGTTAGCGACAGCAAGTGCTTCTCAACTCTAAGCAACCTAAAGATACCTATAGGGTCGGCAAGTGCCACGAGAACTACTTCATCACTCATGCGAACAACTTCACTAGCTAGATCAAATCCTTGTTTTGGTTTTAGCGAACCTAGATCCACGACTACAAAGTCAAAGCTTGCTTTGGCTACTTCCAGAATTACCTGAATGCTCTCAATAGTTAGCTCCAAGAGCTGGTCTGAGATAACTCCAGGTAAAACTGTTAATGAGCTCTTAGGAATCTTGATGCTTAGTCTTTCAAGTTGTGTTAGATCAAATCGGTGCTGGCTGGCAATTCTTAGGGCTCCAACTAGCCCGGCTGGCAGCTCTGAAAAACAGAAGTAGTTTGCAATGCTCGGGCCTTCGAGGTCTGCGTCAATAAGCAAGACCGAATACTTTTCTGAAGCGAGCTCCAGAGCCATGTTTATGGACACTGTAGTTTTTCCAGTTGAGCCGTGGGGGCTGGTAACTGCAATAATCTGTGGTTCGGGTTTTGTGTTTTGTTTCTTGGCAGCTTGTAGTGACCGAACAATTGATTCCAGCACTAGCTGGAACCTCCATTGGCCGTGATTGCAATAGAGGCTTGGCCAGAGATTGCTCCAAGAAGATACTGAAGCGAATCACTTGGAACTCGTAGTTCAAGAGATTTCTGCTGGCTAGCAAAGCCGCTTTCTGGTTCAATAAGCTCAACAACCTCGGCGTCTACTTCCAGCAAAACTGGTTCGCCGTATGTTTGGAATTCAAGTAACGGTGAGGCCCAAATGGCCACTTTTGAACCAACGGATACTTGGCTACTAAAAGGTATTTGCGGGGTGAGCACCAGGTTGGACCAGTTGTCTTGATCTTGGGTTGTTATGGCTGAAAGCGGAATTGTTTCACCGGAGCCAATGGGTCTTTGTAGGTAGGTACCTTCCAACAGTGATTCTGGTCTCAGGTAGGCTCCTGCCAGACCAAAGAGCGAGAGCTCTATCTTCTCTAGATTGTTCAGGTTTAGAGCTGCCCCAGATGGCAGGTCTTGCTTGGTAACTAGAAAAACCTCTGTGGTTTTATTGCTTTCGATAAAGAACCAGGCTCCAAGCACTGATCCAAGTACAACAATGCTAGATATCGCAATGGAAACTGGGCTCCTACCACCTGGCTGGCTTCTAAGTGTTTTCACGAGTTGAATTCCTTTCAAGTAATTGCGCTTTGGGTGATCTCTAGGTAGCTAATGGCCTGGAGCGGAACCAGAGGTAGTTGATAGCCATCGGTTACCACCAGACCCCTTGTTGCGCCCAACACAACTAAGCTCACCTTTTTGCGGGGATCGGATTGAAAGCAAATGGTCGCTGGGGCTGGAAAAGAAAGCAAGGCAAGTAGCTCACCCGCAGCTTTACGGGTCCAAGTGATAACAGCTGAGGAATCTTCAGTTTGGGTTTGAAACCTAAGGGCTAAGACCTGACTTAGTCGAATCAGACTCCAGCTCAACTTGTCTTCGAGTAGGCCAAAGACAAATGACCGGCTAATTCTTACTTGCGTCAGCTCGCGAGTGGGGCCATTGGCTAACTCAACTTGAAGGTAGTTGGCACCGACAGGGATTGGCGGCGAATGTATGTCGCGGTTTCGAACATGTGGTTCGCAGTTGCTGAGTGTGGTCATGGCAACATCATTTCGCATCTGCCGACATTGCTAAATAGTTATACACAAGTGATTAATGCCAGCTAAATGCGCAAGCTTATTCAATTACCCTGAAGCCACTCAAATTGAGCTTGGCAAGAAAGGGAGTGAAGTGAAGAAACCAGATATTCGAATTGATAGCACTATTCACTCGAGGGGGTATGAAAACCAAAGACACCTTGAGTTTGGACCTGATTTACCAGAAACCCAGCCGCTTAGGCGGCCCCAGGTTTTTATTGCAGCTATTGCAACAGCCGTCAACGAAGTAATCTCAGGGGTCCGGTCGGTTGATCAATTACAAAGCGTTTTGAACGAACATGTATATGAGTCTTTAAAGCGAAGGGCTGTTTCCAGGGCTCAGTATCGGTTGAAACACGGAAGAAAACCACAAGTGCAACCAACCGATGTGCTTCGAGTGCGATACCAGTACCCGAGCGCGGGTGTGATCGAATCGGTTGTGGTTCTTAGCTCTGGCAGAAGATCAAAAGCTGTAGCGATCCGACTAGAAGGTGTACACAACATTTGGCGAGCCACCAACATTGGTTTTATCTAGCCTTTGAAAAAGGAGCTTCCTTTTTCAGGCTTGCCCGATTTTTTGGCTTGAGCTTGCTTTCTGGCAGCGGCCCGATTTAGCGGAGCTCTTTCAACAACAGGTTCAGCGTCCTCTTTTGGAGCGCCGGGAGCGCTGTAACTTAGGTTGGCCTGGGGCCTAATTTGATCTACCGGTGACTGATTTACGCTGACTTCCACGTTGAATAGGTAGGTGATCACTTCCTCACGGATAGACCCCATCATCTGCTGGAACATCACGAAACCTTCACGCTGATACTCAACCAGCGGATCACGCTGAGCCATGGCACGTAAACCGATACCTTCTTTTAGGTAGTCCATCTCATACAAGTGGTCGCGCCATTTTCTGTCAATTACAGAAAGCACTACTCGCCTTTCAAGCTCGCGCATGCCTTGCTCACCAATTGATTCACTGCGCTTTCTGTACGCAATCTTGGCATCGCTGATAATTTCCTTGGACAGGAAGTTAGCAGTCAGTCTTGAAACGCTTCCTGCTTCAGCAAGGACCTCATCAATCTCAAGTGAAATTGGGTAAACACCCTTTAGGTCTGTCCACAGAGTCTTTAGGCTCGCCGAGACATCTTCCTTGGTGGCAAGGGTGGACTCAACAAGATAAGTAATGGTGTCTTCTAGGAATTGATCAATCCGGGTTGAGATCTCATCGCCTTCGAGAACTCGCCTGCGGTCGCCATAGATTGCTTCACGCTGACGATTCAACACATCGTCATACTTCAGAACGTTCTTTCTGATTTCTGCGTTTCTGCCTTCTACTTGCGACTGTGCGCTAGCAATTGCCCTAGAAACAACTTTGGATTCGATGGCGGTATCGTCTGGCACACCGGATCGGTTCATCAAGGCAGAAGCTGCTCCAGAGTTGAAAAGACGCATTAGATCATCGGTCAAAGATAGGTAGAACCTAGATTCTCCAACGTCACCTTGACGACCGGAACGACCACGAAGCTGGTTGTCAATACGTCTTGATTCGTGGCGTTCGGTGCCAAGTACATACAAACCGCCAACCGAGAGAACCTTCTCGGCTTCCAAGGCTACTTCTTGCTTAATCTTT
>JBIIQS010000075.1:0-4231 GCA_044341965.1 Rhodoluna sp. | reverse complement strand
AACCTATCGCTCTCCCGGAGGAGCAGGAATTCGACTCGACGGGGGAACAGTCACAGCCGGCTCAGAAGTATCACCGCACTTTGATTCTTTGCTCGTGAAGCTGGTTGCCAGGGGGCTTACCTTTGAGGCAGCTGTTGCAAGGGCTAGAAGAGGGCTTGCCGAATTTAGGATTCGCGGAGTCGCAACAAACATTTCGTTCCTGCAAGGCGTTTTAGAAGATGAGACATTTGCAACTGGTAACTTGAGTACCGCCTTCATAGAAGAGCGACCAGAGCTAATGCTCACTAGAGCTTCAAAAGATCGTGGTACAAAGCTGTTGCAGTGGTTAGCAGAAACTACCGTGAACCAACCAAATGGCCCAAGGCTGAACTACGTGAACCCTGCCATCAAACTTCCGACTCTCGACCTAACGGTTCCAGCCCCGGATGGATCCAGGCAAAGACTTTTGGCTCTAGGACCTGCAGCTTTTGCAAAGGAACTAAGAAACCAAAAACACGTTGCAATTACCGATACAACTTTCAGAGACGCTCATCAATCTCTTCTTGCAACGAGAGTCCGAACTAGAGATTTGGTTCAGGTGGCACCGCATCTGGCACGACTCACCCCCCAGCTTCTTTCTGTTGAAGCTTGGGGAGGAGCCACTTATGATGTGGCACTTAGGTTCTTGGCCGAAGACCCGTGGGAAAGATTAGCTGCGCTTCGCGCGGCAATCCCCAACATCTGCATTCAGATGCTGCTTCGCGGTCGAAACACCGTTGGCTACACACCATACCCAGAAACTGTTACAGACGCGTTTGTGAAAGAAGCTGCTGAGTCGGGTGTGGATATATTCCGGATCTTTGATGCGCTAAACGATGTTGAGCAAATGCGTCCAGCGATTGAAGCGGTGCTGGCAACCAAGACCGCGATTGCGGAAGTTGGAATCTGCTACACCGGAAACTTGCTTGACCCGAAAGAAGATTTATACACACTTGATTACTATTTGAAGCTTGCCGAGAAGATCGTTAGCTCTGGTGCACACATTATTGCCATAAAAGATATGGCAGGTCTGTTACGTCCTGAAGCTGCCAGGTTGCTCGTATCAGCTTTGCGTGAGAAATTTGATTTGCCAGTTCACCTTCATACCCATGACACCGCGGGCGGTCAACTAGCGACACTTTTGGCAGCAATTAAAGCCGGTGTTGACGCTGTGGATGTTGCAAGCGCTCCGATGAGTGGAACCACCTCACAGCCATCGGCTTCGTCTTTGGTTGCAGCGCTTTCGAACACGGACCGCGATTGCCAGATACCACTGTCCGCTTTTACCCAGCTTGAGCCGTATTTCGAAGCCGTCAGGCGAGTGTATGCACCCTTTGAATCAGGTTTACCGGCACCTACCGGTCGGATCTATGATCACGAGATTCCAGGTGGACAGCTCTCGAACCTTCGGCAGCAGGCAATAGCGCTAGGACTCGGGGACCAGTTCGAACAGATTGAGGACATGTATGCGGCCGCCAACAAGATTTTAGGAAGGCCACCGAAGGTGACACCTTCGTCGAAGGTTGTCGGCGACCTTGCCCTGCACCTCGTCGCAGTGGGTGCTGACCCAGAGGATTTTGCCAACAATCCGCAAAACTATGACATCCCAGACTCTGTTGTTGGGTTTATGGCTGGAGCATTGGGTGATTTGCCTGGTGGCTGGCCAGAACCATTCCGAAGCAAGGTGCTCAAGGGCAAAACTATCGATCTATCGCTAACCGAAGTTTCTGCTGAGGATCTGGCTTTGCTGGCCGGAAGTAGTACCGAGCGTCGTGAAACGCTGAACAGATTATTGTTTCCGGACCCCTACCGGGAGTTCAAGAAGATGAGAGAGAACTACGGAATCCTTGATCAAGTCGACACCATCGACTTCTTTTATGGTCTTGAGCAAGGAAAAGAACACGTCATTGAGCTTTCCAAAGGCCTAACATTGTTTATTGGCCTGGAAGCAATTGGCACACCTGACGCTAAGGGCTTTAGAACAGTCATGGCAACCCTTAACGGTCAGCTGCGTCCAATAAACGTTCGGGACCGAAAGATTGTTAGTGATGTGGTCAGCTCTGAAAAAGCAGATGTTTCTAGACTTGGCCACGTTGCTGCACCATTTCAGGGTGTTGTCACCCTAAAAACAGTCGCCGGTGCAAAAGTTGAATTGGGTCAGGCGGTTGCAAGCATAGAGGCCATGAAAATGGAGGCCACAATTACAGCCAGTATGGCCGGAACCGTCAAGCGACTTGCCATTTCCAGCACCCAGTCTGTTGACGCGGGCGATCTAATCCTTGAAATAGAAGGCTAATTAGCGCACCTTTGGCAACTGCCTTAGAATTGCAGAGTTGATTTTGATTCAGTCACATAGGAGATAGTTCTTGTCAAAGAAAAAAGATTCTGGATTCGGTGAAGACGGAGCAGGTCTTGGAGAAAATTCTCCAAACGTTGACCCAGCGGATTTTGGTTCTGAGGTCAACTCTCAACTATCTGTGGTTTCAAACGAAGTTGACATCTCACCAGCCACGTCTTCCATCGAGGTAATTCCTGACACCAGCGCGCAAGGGGTTGAGCCTGTTCTGACTGAAGAGCAGGACAAAGCAAGAACTGGATACTCACGAAGAGACAGTCTTCGTGGCGAGACTTTTGACGAACCAGAACCAGCCGCGATGCTCACGGCAGACAGACTGCTTGACGCATCAGCAAAGTTCCGTGCGGCACCAGAATCTGGATGGCGCCGTTTTGTTTTCTTTATCAGCCTGAAGCTAATCAATTTAGGTGATTCACCGAAAGTCAAAGCACGAAAAGCAATGGATGCCAAAATTGGCGCATTGCTCGAGGGTGGAACAAAGTACATTCCGGTTCTCACAAGAAAAGGCGGTGTTGGTAAAACCACCATCAGCACGCTCCTTGGTATGGCGCTTGCTCAGGTCAGGGAAGACCGCGTTATTGCAATTGATGCCAACCCAGACCGTGGAACCTTAGCCGAGCGTGTTAGCAAGTCAACCAGATTCACTGTTCGAGACGTCGTCAATAGAGCTGCTTCAATAGATGGCTTCGCCGAGTTTTCCAACATGGTTTCCAGAGATGAAACCCGTCTTGATGTTTTGGCCTCAGATGCCGACCCGATGCTTTCAGAAGCATTTAACGAGGGTGATTACAATGTAGTTGCCGACATGGCAGCTCGTTACTATTCGGTAGTAATTACTGACTGCGGTACAGGAATTGTTCACTCGGTTATGAGACCCACCCTGCAAAGAGCCAGTACCTTGGTTATTGTCTCCGGTGGCTCTGTTGACGAAGCAAGATTGGCTTCGGAGACTTTAACCTGGCTAGAAGCGAACGGCTTTGGTGAACTGGTAAGAAACTCTGTTGTTGCACTAAACACCGCGACCCAGGCGACACTTTTGGTAAAGCTAGACGAGATCGAACAGCACTTCAAAACTAGAGTTCGCTCAGTAGTTCGTATTCCGTATGACGCGGCTCTTGCTGCGGGATCAGTTATCAAGTTCAATGAGCTAAACAAGCAAACTCGTGAAGCAGCCAGAGAACTAGCTGCCGAGGTTGTTAGCTCCATTCTTTCCCCGCTCTAATTTATGACCGATAGACAGATTCGGTTATTTGGGGACCCAGTTCTTAGAACTGCGTCGGATCCAATACCTGAGATAACCGATTCCATTCGAAAACTGATTCTTGATTTAGAGAAGGCAACCGACTTACCGGGTCGCGCAGGAGTTGCCGCTCCACAAATCGGCGTGAACCTTCGAGCGTTCAGCTATAAAGTCGATGGGGTTATTGGGCACCTGATCAATCCAGTTCTTGTTGAAACTTTTGGCGAAACAAAGTTAGTTGACGAGGGTTGCCTTTCACTTCCGGAGATCTGGTCAAAAACCCCAAGGTACTCAAGGGTAAAAGTTTCTGGAACAACTCTCGAGGGTGAGCAAGTAAACATTGAAGCCGAAGGTTTATTGGCTCAAGTTTTGCAGCACGAAATCGACCACCTAGATGGCAAGGTGTATTTAGATCGCCTAGACCCTGAAGCTAGAAAAATCAGCATGGGAGCGCTTCGCGAAACCAGCTGGTTTATGTCTAACTAGCTTGGGAGATTAATCGCATCCGAGGTGGTTGGAGCGCCGCCGTAGATCTTCTCAATAAGCGGGGAGAAATCTCTTGAGACTGCTTCCCGCTTTATCTTCAATGAAGGCGTCAGGTGGCCAGACTTTTCTGA
>JBIIQS010000074.1:0-4244 GCA_044341965.1 Rhodoluna sp. | reverse complement strand
TTTTTTGAATGCAACGGCTAAACGATCGGCGTCTGGATCGTTTACTAAAACTAGGTCCGCCTGCTGGTCTTTCGCCGTGGCTAAGGATTCATCCATTGCGCCAGGCTCTTCGGGATTGGGAAACGAAACAGTTGGAAACTTACCATCAGGCTGCTGCTGCGAAAGAACCTGTGTTGGCTCCGCTAAACCTGAAAGCTTAAAGATCTCCTGGATAAAGCTTGCTCCAACGCCATGCATTGCGGAGTAAACAATCTTGATGCTTTTTCTCTCCGAATGCTTGTTTAGCAGCCCGCTGACTGACTGCAAGTAACCGGATCTAACACTTGTTGGCACTTCGACAAATGATTCAGAACGAGTAAGTGCTGCAACCGAGCCCGACCTAGCGAATTCGTCAATGTGTTTTGCTATTTCTGCATCCATCGGAGAGATAATCTGTGATCCGCTGAAGTCATAGACCTTGTATCCGTTATCACCCGGAGGGTTGTGTGAGGCGGTGACCATTACTCCAGCCGATGCCCCCAGATTTCTTACCGCGTAGGCAACCAGTGGGGTTGCGGCAAGATCTGGAAACAAGAAGGCTCTAATGCCAAACCCGGCAAAAATCTGAGCCGAATCCTTGGCAAAAACGTCTGAATTTTTTCTTGCGTCGTAACCAATCACTACGCTCGGGTCATCAAAGTTTTCCTTAAGGTACTTCGAGATGCCAGCTGCGGCTTGAGCCACTAAAACTCTGTTCATGCGATTAGGTCCTGCGCCCAGTAAGCCTCGAAGTCCCGCAGTACCAAAGCCAATTCGCTGGCCAAAGCGGTCTAATAGCCCAGCCTCATCAAATTCGGATATCAACTTTTCTAGCTCGGCAACAGTTTCCGCATCAGGATCTTGGTCAATCCAATTGCGTGCTTGTTGAATCAGGGTTTCTAGCTGGGTCATATCTTTTTAATGATTGCCGCAAGCAGAGCGCTAATTCGTGGCTCTGCCTCTCTTCCGGCTTCAAGAACCTCGGCGTGAGATAGCGGAGTCTTCTGAATACCAGCTGCAAGATTGGTCATTAGCGAGAATCCCAGAATTTCCATTCCAGCTTGACGAGCTGCAATTGCTTCGAGGGCTGTGGACATTCCGACTAGGTGACCACCCATGTGCTTTACCATTTGAACTTCAGCCGGTGTTTCATAGTGCGGTCCTGTGAACTGCGCGTAAACACCCTCATCCAAGGTGGCATCAACCGTTCTTGCTAGTTCGCGCAATCTCTTGGAGTAAAGATCGGTCAGATCAATGAAGGTTGGACCCTCGAGTGGGCTGGCGGCAGTTAGGTTGATGTGATCACTAATCAAAACAGGAGTGCCAGGCTTCCAAGTGTCTTTTATTCCTCCACAACCGTTAGTTAATATCATGGTCTTTGCACCTGTAGCAGCAGCCGTACGAACTCCGTGAACAACCCTTCGAACGCCGTGACCTTCGTAGAAGTGAGTTCTTGCTCCAAGAACCAAGGCATACTTGCCACTAGGTAACTTGATGGAACGAATCGAGGCAACGTGACCTTCAACAACCGGAGCCGAGAAACCAATGATGTCCTTAGCTGGAACGCTGGCAACTTCTTCACCGATTAGATCAGCTGCCTTTGCCCAGCCAGAACCCAGAGTAAGTGCGATGTCGTGGGTTTCTATTCCAGTTGCTTCACGAATTTGATCGGCAGCCTGTTTGGCAATTTCGAATGGGCTATTGCTATTTATTTCCAGTGGATTAGTCATGGTTTTCAGTCTAGCTGTCGAGTCCGCCGTTGAAATTAGGCCCTAAATGGATGGCGGTAACAGCCAGAACTTCGATTAGTCCTCAAACTCGATCAGGACAGTTCCAGAGGGAACAGTTTCACCCACTGAAACCTTTACGGCCTTAATGACGCCATCGCGTGGCGAAGATATCGACTGCTCCATCTTCATGGCCTCTAGCACCAGAACCTGATCTCCCTCGACTACTTTGTCACCGGCTGCTACCGCAAGCTTCACAACGGTTGATTGCATAGGAGCCTTTATAGATTTGTTACCCGCACCACTGGAGCCGTGGTGTGAAGAGATTTTTCGCTTTGGTGCGCGCCCGCCGGTTGCACTAGCACTGCCTCCTTGCAGCATTCTTGCAGGAAGACTTACCTCAATGCGTTTTCCATCAACTTCAACAACCACATTCTTTCGGGCATTGGAAACTTGATCAATGGCATCCAGCTGACCACCCCATGGCTCTAGATCGTTCACCCACTCTGTTTCTATCCAGCGGGTGTACACGCCAAATTTTTCATCGGTTGCAACAAAAGCTGGGTCATTAACAATCTTGCGATGGAAAGGAATCACTGTAGGCAAACCCAAAACCTGCAACTCGGCAAGTGCACGCCTTGATCGCTCAAGTGCTTGAGTGCGGTCCTTTCCAGTAACAATGAGTTTGGCAATCATTGAATCAAAGTTTCCAGAAATTGAATCTCCCGATTCAACACCGCTATCGACTCGAACTCCTGGCCCGCCTGGCGCTCGAAACACGTGCACTGATCCAGGAGCTGGCATAAAGTTTTGGCCTGGATCTTCTCCGTTGATTCTGAATTCGAAACTGTGGCCGGAAACCTCAGGGTCCGGGTAATCAATCAATCCACCCTCGGCAATGCGGAACTGCTCTCGCACTAGATCTAAACCAGTTACTTCTTCGGAGACCGGGTGCTCAACCTGCAGCCTGGTGTTTACTTCCAGAAAAGAAATGGTTCCGTCTTGAGCCACCAAAAACTCACAGGTGCCGGCTCCGATGTAACCAACTTCTCTCAGTATCGCCTTGGAAGATTCATAGAGTTTGGTTGTTTGCTCGAGAGAAAGAAATGGCGCCGGTGCTTCTTCAACTAGTTTTTGGTGCCGTCGCTGCAAGGAGCAGTCTCTGGTGGAAACGACCACCACATTGCCAGCGCTGTCGGCAAGACACTGCGTTTCAACGTGGCGAGGCTTCTCAAGATATTTTTCAACAAAGCATTCGCCTCTTCCGAAAGCTGCAACTGCTTCTCTGGTAGCAGATTCAAACAGTTCGGCAACTTCTGATTCTTGATAGGCGACTTTGATTCCACGGCCGCCTCCACCATAAGCTGCCTTGATCGCAACCGGTAAACCATGCTTGGCAACGAAGTCGAGCACCTCTTGAGCATTTTCAACGGGGTTCAAAGTTCCAGGGGCAAGGGGGGCACCCACCTTTTCGGCAACGTGCCTGGCCGATACTTTATCGCCAAGGCGTTCAATTGCTTCTGGGGTTGGGCCAATCCAGATCAGACCAGCTTTGGTTACTGCCCGTGCAAAATCTGCATTTTCTGCGAGGAAACCATATCCAGGATGAACAGCGTCACACTTTGCTCTTTTTGCAATTGAGAGAAGTTTTTCAATAACTAGGTAGGTTTCAGCGGAGGTGGTTCCGTTCAGGGCATAGGCCTCATCGGATACCCTTACGTGCAAGCTATCGCGATCTTGATCTGCATAGACCGCAACTGATTTTCTGCCACTATCTTTTGCTGCTCTGGCGATGCGAACGGCGATCTCGCCACGGTTGGCGATGAGTACTTTGGTGATCAATCCGCTCATAAGACAGAATCCTATTGGCTATTGATGGGTCAAAATTGGCCCTTGGCTACAAACAATCAGCACAAACCCTGTGATTAGCGCCAAAGACTGGTGTATTCAACTCCCAGTTGGCCGCAGAGATCTCTAACTACGCCTAGCGATAAGCCAACCACTGTGTGCGCGTCACCTTCTATTCGTTCAATGAACGCACCACCAATGCCATCAATAGTGAAGGCCCCTGCGACTTTCAAGGGCTCAGTGGTTGAAACATAGGCTTCGATTTCTGCATCTGTGATGTTGGCAAAGTAAACCTTGGTCGAGCTGGTTTTGGAAACCGCCGTCGGTGCAGCTGGGTCTCGATTATCAATCAGGCAATGACCGCTGTGTAGGACGCCATGGTTTCCACGAAGTTGCTTCCAGCGTTCAATCGCCACTTCGGAAAGATGCGGCTTACCAAGGGTTGCTCCTTGAAACTCAAGAGCCGAGTCACCCCCTAGCACCAGGGCTCCAAAAGTCTCCTTTTGGCCAACAACCGATCCCGCCTTGGCGTCTGCCAGGTATTGAACCAACTGGGAAGTTGTGTGATTTGGATTACTGGCTTTGAACTGATCGGAAAGAGCTTGCTCATCAGCGGTTGGGATAAAAACCTCCGGGTCAATCCCCGCAGCT
>JBIIQS010000073.1:0-4257 GCA_044341965.1 Rhodoluna sp. | reverse complement strand
GGAAGTTCGGTAGCTACTAGATCTTGGGAATCTGATGCTGCATCCGGCTGATTTGCTTCCGTTTTTTCTTCTTCACGTTTTTTACGCCAAAAGAAGATGTTGGACATTAGGCGTCGGCCTTCTCACGCAGTCGCTGTCCAACCACAGCTGAAATACCGTCTGACTTCATAGAGACTCCGTAAAGCGCATCGGCTATTTCCATTGTGCGCTTTTGGTGAGTGATAATGATCAGCTGGGAGTTGGTTCTAAGGTCCTCAAAGATCGAAAGAAGTCTTCCAAGGTTGGCATCGTCCAGAGAAGCCTCGACCTCATCCATGATGTAGAAAGGCGAAGGGCGAGCCTTGAATATCGAGACCATAAGGGCAACCGCCGCTAGTGACCTTTCTCCGCCAGAGAGCAACGAAAGTCTTTCGATCTTCTTTCCGGCAGGCTTTACATTAACTTCCAAGCCTGAGGTGAGCAGATTATCTGGATCGGTTAGGAAAATAGATCCAGTTCCACCCGGGAACAGCACTGGGAAAACTTTTTCGAAAGCCTTCTTGGTGTCCTGAAACGCGTCACTAAAAATGGTCTTCATTTTCTCG
The DNA here is from genome assembly GCA_044341965.1 of Rhodoluna sp. Taxonomy (GTDB): domain Bacteria; phylum Actinomycetota; class Actinomycetes; order Actinomycetales; family Microbacteriaceae; genus Rhodoluna. Next base: position 3,673 of record JBIIQS010000073.1, on the reverse strand, counting down.
TCGAGATCGTGGATGATCTTGATTAAATCCTTGCGAGTATCTGTTAGGTCTTGTAATTGGTCAGTTAGGAACTTGTGGCGCTGCTCGAGAGCGGAGAACTCCTCAAGTGCGAGTGGGTTTACCCTGCCAAGTTTTTCAAGTAGCTTCTCGGATTCCTTTAGGCGCTGGAATTGTTTCGCGCGATCAAACACTTCAGGTTCACCGTCTTCCTCGTTCGATGGAATCAAGTTCTCCGGGTTGTATTCCGCCAGTAGTGTCGCTTCATCTAGTCCAAGTTCTTCTTGAGCTCTTGTAACCAAGTTCGCGAGGTTTAGACGCTTTTCGTGATTTTGCAGTTCAATGTCATGAACCGACTGAGTTAAGTCTGAGAGCTTTTGCTGAATGTCTGCAATTTCGCCTCTCACCTTGGTTAGCTCCTGGAACTGATCGGTGCGCTCATTCTCAAGCTCGTTGTACTCGCGCTTAGCCTCATTGGACCCGTGGGTAACAGCCTCAATCAAATTAGGCAATACCTTTAGTACAGCTCTTGCAGCGTTAAGTTGCTGCGTTCTTACCTTGGCGACGCTAAGTGCGCCTTCAATGGCTGAGCGGGAAGAATCCAGCTGGAGCTTCAAGCTCTCAGACTTCTCGGTTTCAACACGAAGTCTTTCTTCTCCAGCTCCAAGCTCAACTCGGACCTCAAGCTCCCTGGCTCTTTCAAGTTCAAGCGCCTCAACCAATCGGGTTCTATCGGCAAGTGCCTGCTCCGGTCTACCCAGGCTTTCGAATTCACGCAGTCTAGATTTGGCAGCTTCTAGCTCAGCTTCGGCTTCTCTAATTGCGGCCTCGTTCGATTCGGCAACAATTCCCAATCGATCAAGCTCGCTCTGCAGCGCCTCGACTTGAACGCGAACTCGACCAAGCTGTTCGGCCTGGGAGGCGAGCTTTGCGTCCTGCTCATTAAGTTCAGCAAGTGATGCTTTTGCTGAATTCTTCGCAGCAAGTTCGTTGGACTTGGCTTGGGCAAGTTCGGCAGATAAAGTCTCGATACGAGAGCTCAGTCTAGAAAGATCCTTCTCCGCCGCGTCTCGCTCGGCAACCAACTCAAGTTTGGAAGGCTTGCTCGATGAACCACCACGCAAAACTGCTCGAGTTAGAACGTCACCTTGTTTGGTAATTACATGTGAGTCAGTCGTCTGGGCCCTAAAGAAAGTCTTGGCGGCAGCTAGGTCCTCGACAATGACTACCTGCGAAAGTAACTTCAAAATTCCATCAGGAGCGCTGACAACTTCAGATGCGACCTTTGAACCTGGGATCAAGTTGACGCTCGCAGTGTCTGAGCGCAGGTCAACATCAGCGATGATGATTTCGACTCGACCACCGTCGGTTCTTTTTAGGTGTTCGAGTGCAGAAAGTCCGGAGTCTAGGTCTTCAGCAACTAGAGCATCGGCTAAAGAACCCAATGCCGCGGCGATAGCCTGCTCGTAACCTGGTTCAATGCGTAAGTGATTGGCAACCAAACCCCTAATTCCTCGAAGCTGAGCTTGGGTCAAAGACGATGCGCCATCTTTTTGCTCAAGAGTTAAATTCAGTGCCGAGCGCTTTCCAGCAAGAGCGTCTTTTTCACGCTCTGATTCGTGTAGCTGATCACGTAATGATTCAATCTTGTTCGCGGCATCCGATACTGCCTTCTGCGCAGCCTCGTATTTGGACTCCAAGTTGTTTTCACGAGGGTTGTTACTTGAAAGCAGTGATTCTAAATCGCGATACTGAGCGGATTGCTCCTGGTGTCTTAGCCTGGCAGCGCCAAGAATTTCCTGGTGTCGAGCTTTCTCGTTAGTGAATGCTTCCAGTTTGCTTTCGGCCACTTTTACGCCGTTTGCAAACTGGGCAAGATCGAGATCGTACTTTGAGATCAAGGAGTTTTGTTCTTGAATCTTCGAATCAAAAGCTTCGAGTGCATCGCGGGCAACGTTTCGCTTTTGCTCAGCAATTCCTAGTTGCTGCTGAAGACGTTGCACTTCAAGCCCGAGACGCTGCATTTCAACTTCGGCTTTTTCGATGTCAACAGTAATTGAGGAAAGGTCAAACTTGCTTTGCTCTTGAGTGCTGGATTCCAAAAGCGCGACTCTGGCGCTGGCAATATTTGAAATTGATCTGATTCGTTCTTGCAAAGAATCAAACTCAAATGAAATCTTGCGAGCGCTATCTAGTTTCTGGTTGAGCTCAGGAGATTCAAGCTGGGTCAGACGCTGCTGATTAGTTGAAAGCATTTGCTGCAGGATGTTTCGCTCGCTCCGGCGTTGTGACTCACTTGTCGAAGTAGTTTCGAGGGACTTTTGAATATCCAAAATGTCAAAGGCGAGAATTCTGGACTTGGCGTCTCTAGCCTGAGAGGCAATGTTTTGTGCCTCTCTAGCAATTTCAGCTTGGGCACCAAGCGGCTTTAGCTGACGACGAACTTCGCCAGCAAGGTCGCTCAAGCGTGACAGGTTGACCTGCATGGCTTCGATTTTGCGTTCGGTTTTTTCCTTGCGGCGGCGGTGCTTTAGAATTCCAGCAGCTTCTTCGATGAACCCGCGGCGCTCTTCCGGAGTTGCTCTCAAGACGCTATCTAGTTGGCCCTGACCCACGATGACGTGCATCTCTCGACCAAGACCGGAGTCGCTTAGTAATTCCTGGACATCGAGCAATCTGCAGGGGTCACCGTTGATTGCGTACTCGGATCCACCGCTTCTAAACAAGGTTCTTGAGATAGTTACTTCGCTGTAATCAATAGGTAGTGCACCATCGGCATTGTCGATCGTCAGCTGAACTTCAGCTCTACCAAGTGGTCCCTTGGTAGCAGTTCCGGCGAAGATGACGTCTTCCATCTTTCCGCCGCGCAAAGTCTTGGCTCCCTGCTCACCCATTACCCAGGCAAGAGCGTCCACCACGTTTGATTTACCCGAACCGTTTGGTCCAACCACGCAGGTAACACCGCGCTCAAACTGGAATGTGGTGGGTTGAGCGAAGGATTTGAAGCCTTTTAGGGTGAGGCTTTTTAAATGCAACCGGACACACCCCTCTTGAAAGTAGTCAATGGCTCAAAGCTGAACAGTATCTAAAAATACCCCATTTTTAGGGGTCCGATTGACCGCTAGCTGGGGCGCTGGCAGCGCGGGCAGAAGTGAGAACCACGGTTGGCCCAGGCTTGGCGCCTAATGGGTGTTTGGCACCTAGCACAGGGCTTATCGGTTTGGCCGTAGGCAAAGAGTTCTTGAGAGAAGTACCCAGCCTCGCCGTTCACGTTCTTATACTGCTGGTCAAAGCTTGTGCCACCTTGCTTGGTCGCCTTGGCTAAAACGTCTTTCACAATGCCAAGTAGCTCAGTCAGCTTTGCTTTAGAAATACCGTCAGCTTGCCTATCAAAGTGCAGCTTGGCAAGCCACAAAGATTCATCCGCGTAAATGTTTCCTATTCCACTAATTAGGTTCTGATCCAGCAAGGCTCGCTTGATTCCGGTTTTCTTGACTCGAAGTCTTTGAACAACTTGATCGGGGTCGAAAAGCTCATCCAGCGGGTCTCTAGCAATGTGGGAAGCGGAACTAGAAATCAGGTTCTGCCATGGCTTGTTCTTGTTCTTCCCAGCACTGAACCCTCCCTGCTTGCCGTCAGCAGTAGGAACCAATGGGTCGATTGCCAAAGATCCAAA
>JBIIQS010000072.1:0-4266 GCA_044341965.1 Rhodoluna sp. | reverse complement strand
CCGCCTTTAGCTAAAACAATCGTGTTGATTCGGCCCTTGGGTCCAGTGAGTTGAACCTTGTCTCCTGCTGAGAAGGACCCAGTTTGCTTTGGAATCATTAGAACAGTGCTCGCAGGTCATTCATTGATACTCCTTCAAGGGTTGGCCAGAGTATTCGTCCTTCACTCATGGGAATCTCAACGATATGTGCTATTCCAACCGCCTTCGTTCCAGCGGCCTCAGCAGCTGTGATGCCGGTCAGCGAGTCCTCGAAAGCCACACAGTGTGTTGGGTCAACCCCGAGCATTGATGCCGCCTTAAGGTATGACTCGGGGTTTGGCTTTCCTTTGACAACATCATCGCCACCCACGATGACATCAAAACCTTCAAATCCGATTTGCTCGGCTACTTTCTGAGCCATGCGATGCATGGATCCAGTGACAAGAGCCGTCTTTATGTTGTTGTCTCGGAGTAGCTTTAGAAGCTCCCTCGCACCAGGACGCCACGGGATTTCTCGCTCAAGCTGAGATAAAACCCCATCAGTAATCTGATCAATGATTTGCTGGGGTTCAAGATCCGAACCCACTCGCTCCTTTAGAAGCTTTGAGGATTCGTATAGCGACATCCCAATAACTCCAAGGCCATCGTCATGTCCCCAGTTGCTATCGTGTGCGGCTGCAAAGGCGCTTTCGCTGGCTAACCAGTAGGGCTCGGAATCAATCAGGGTGCCATCCATGTCCCAAAGCACGGCGGCAGGAAAGGAAGAATTTTTCATAATGCTTGAATTCTAGCCTCGCTATTTGCCCTTACAGTTAATCAAGTAAATATCTTCAAGAGGGGCAGATTCGCTAGATTGACAGTAGAAAGCGTGTTTCAAGGAAGAGTGCTGATTTGCGCATTCGAGGGTTGGAACGATGCGGCTGAGTCTGCAAGCGCAGCTGCAAACATCGTTAGCGAGTCGCTGTCCTGCGAAGTGGTTGCTGAAGTTGACCCCGAGGACTACTACGACTTTCAATTCACCAGACCAACCGTGGCACTTTCCGAAGATGGTCACCGTGAACTTACTTGGCCAACTACGAGCTTGCTAGTTTCCAATGATCCTGATCCAAAGCTTTCCAGATTTAGCGTTCTGATTGGAACCGAGCCGGCTAGAAGGTGGAAGTCCTTCGTTGCGGAAATTATTGAGATGATTCAAGACCGTGAGATCGAAACAGTGATCTTTCTTGGAGGGATGCTGGCTGACACACCACACACCAGACCTATTGCAGTTACCGCCACCAGCCAAAACCCCGAGGTAAGAAAAATTGAGGGTGTTGAGAAAAGTAGCTACGAGGGTCCCGTTGGCATAGTTTCAACTCTTGGGATCGCATTGGAAGAAGCAGGTATCGCCACAATTGCGCTGTGGGCTGCTGTGCCACACTACGTTCACACTTCTCCCTCACCGAAGGCAACACTTGCTCTTGTGGCTGAGCTTGAAAGATTGCTTGGACTTAGTTTCAGCCACGGAGACCTAGCCGATCAAGCTTTTGCCTGGGAGCGAGGAATCGATGAGATTGCGGAAAACGATGAAGAGATGGCTGGCTACATTGAACAACTTGAAGCAAGCCGCGACGAGGTAGATTCCGAGGCTGCCTCCGGCGAAGCTATTGCCAGAGAGCTCGAGAAGTTTTTAGAGTCTGAGCAGCGTCCACCAGAAGCCTAGGCGACAATTGAGCCGCTAGATAGCATCCATAGCAGCCAGAGCCCAACAATTACTCGCCATAAAACAAACGGCAAAAACGAGCCAGACTCGAGATACTTCAGCAGGTAATGAATTACAGCAAGACCAACGACCCCCGAAACAACTGTTGCCACAATCGTCGCGAGCAACATCTCTTGATTTAGATCGCCAACAGTACTAATGAAAAGATAAAGTCCAGAAGCCAGCACTGCGGGGATCGCCAACAAAAAGCTATATCTGGCTGCTGCTTGTCGGGTGTAACCAAGCAATAATCCGACGGTGATTGTTCCCCCCGATCGAGATACTCCAGGAACCAGGGCAAGTGCCTGACCCAATCCAAACATGATGCCGTGCTTGTAGCTCAAGTTGGCAATAGTCTTTCGCTTTTTTCCAACCAAGTCGGCTATTCCAAGAAGTATTCCAAAACCGATCAATGTGTATGCGATAACCCACAAGCTTCGCACGTCGTTTTCAATAAAGTCCCTAAACGCAAGGCCTAGTAAAACAACAGGTAGCGTTCCAATAATGATCAGCCAACCAAGTTTGGCGTCGGTCGTCATGACCGTTCTGGGTTTAGCCACCCAACCGAACCAAGCTAGGACGATCTTCTGAATGTCTTTTGCGAAATAGGCAACCACAGCAACTTCTGTTCCAAGCTGAATTGTTGCAATAAAGGCAGTTAGCTCGGGTCTCGATAGATCCGATAAGCCCATAAGTTGCTGAGCGATTTGGACGTGTGCCGAGGACGAAATCGGTAAAAACTCTGTTAGGCCCTGAACCAACCCAAGTATGAGTGCTTCAAAAAAGCTCAATTATCTTCTTCTGGAATCGCAAATGGAAGAAACTCGCCATACTCTTCTGAAAGCGCTTCGTCATAGTTAATGAAGGCGTCCTCCAGGTTGTCATAAGCTCTCTCAACACTGGAATCCCCGTCACCCCGTCTTGCCGCAACAGCCTCGAAATGTTTCTCAAGCGCCGCAACTAGTTGCGTTAGTGCTATTCGTGGATCAGTAGCCATAACCCAAAACTACCTTCAATCTTCCTTGATGCCAAGTACCAGAAGAAGCAATGACCGTCCGTGATACCATCACATCTGGTAAGTCCGGGTGGCGGAATGGTAGACGCGCTAGCTTGAGGTGTTAGTCCTCGCAAGGGGGTGGGGGTTCGAGTCCCCCCTCGGACACTGTCGATTGTGACAGTATGACCTTCTAAATAGGAGCTGTGAAAGTCTTTGACGAACACCCACATCGGCCTTTTTCGCCACGGTCAAACTGACTGGAACATAAACATGCTTCTCCAAGGCGTTACCGACATTCCGATGAACTCAACTGGAATAGAGCAAGTAAGGGCCGCAGCCAGAGTCCTAAATAGGAACGAGTGGGACCTCATCCTCACGTCCCCACTCGGAAGAGCGCGACAAACAGCTGAGATCATTGCTGAGCATCTTGGGTTTCAAGAAATCCATCAACAAGATCTGCTCATAGAGCGATCTTTTGGCGAGGCCGAAGGACTGGCGTACCAAGAGTGGAAGTCAAAGTACTCGACCCTAGACGAACTTCCAGGCGGTGAATCAAAATCCGAGCTCCTAGCAAGGTCCAAACTTCTACTGGAGACATTTACCGATACCCATCCGGGAAAGCGAATTCTTGCCATCTCTCACGGTGCGCTTATCCGAACCGTTCTTACTATTGCGAGTGACGATCAACTACCGCGCGAAGGAGAGAGACTTGGCAATGCTTCGCTAAATGTTGTCTCGCACCAAGATTCTTCCTGGTCTGTAACCAAGTACGACTTGCAGCCGCTTAGCTCCTAAGGCTTTGAATCAAGAGATTCAGCTTTTCCGCAGACTCGTCCCAGTCAAACGCTCTGGCTCTCTCCAAGGTTTTCATACTAGCCTTTTGCCAAGAACCAATTTCGTCCAAGCTCTTTATCTCTAGCGCAAACGCACTTGGACTTTCAGGATCGAAATAATGGCCAGCTCCCAAGGCTACCTCGCGAAAAATTTTGATGTCAGAAAGTACTACCGGGATTGATCTAGACATCGCCTCGATGACTGGAATTCCGAAGCCCTCATCTTTAGAAGCGGTCACGAGAGCAAAACTCTCATCAAGCATCTCGAGATACTTTGATTCGGACATTCCGTTTACAAATACGATTCGGGACCTAACTCCTTGGCTAGCACTGGCAAGAAGCTGATCTCGACGCTTTCGATCGACCTTGCTGCAAAGAGTAAGTGTGTACTCAGGAAGATTTTCCATACCTTTGATAAGTAGCTCGACATTTTTATAGGGCATGAAACTGCCCATGTAGACAAGATTCTTTGTCTTCGCTTCATTCTTTGGCGAATCCACAACAGGCATGCTCGAAGCGTTGTAAACAACTGTTACGGACCTGCGAGTGAGTCTATTTGTCTCAATCAAGGACTTGGAGGTCTCGGAGATCGTTACTACGGCATCTGCTCTATTAAGAAGAAACCGAACCGGTGAAAAACTCAAGTGGAATATGCGCCAAGCAAGTCTTATCGATAGGGAAAGAAAAGCCGGAGGTTTTCGGTGCTTGTAGTAGAT
>JBIIQS010000071.1:0-4267 GCA_044341965.1 Rhodoluna sp. | reverse complement strand
TCCAGGCCGCTTCGTAGGGTAGTGACACGAGTCCGCCAATTAGATTTGTCCGAATCTTCAGGTAAGCCTCGGATTTACCCTCGACACTAGTGTCGTAAAAATTATCTCCGAAAGTCAACTCTGATTCAACGAACTCAGCACCATCGTTAGCTGCACGAAGAGTAGGAGTTCTAGTAACCATAACCATAGCCATGTCATCGGATTCTAGACAATCATTGGCGTCGTAGCTTATGGTGAACCAGTCTGTTGAGTAACTTCTCCTTGTTTCAGTTATCCACTCAGGAGCATCGTTGATGTCAATGTCACCGTCCTGATCTATGTCTTCAGATAGGTACATCGTACTTCCATCTCCATCAGAGACAATCGGTTCATAAACAATCGATACCAATGTATCCAGAGTGGCATCTACTGGGTTTTTGACAGCGTTCCAGTTGTAATCAGGACCTCCCACGTTATTGAGAGAGTTTAGGGTGCTCTGCAGATCCTCGTCGTCATAAAGCTCTTCGGCTATTTGATCATAAGCAGAGTATTCACCCCAGTAATAGCTCAGCAAATCTGCCATACTCGGGTCGCTATTTCCATTCACACGCCGGTTCAGGGTCGCAGGTAGGGTCGCTCCAGGTACGGTCAGACTAGCGAAACCTTCACAAAGTTCCGGGTCTGGGCCAGAGCCCAGATCAACCTCAACTGTGACCTCGTTGTCTCCAAAGTCGGTGGTCTCCGCGTTGACCGATGTTGGCATAATCGTGGCGGCAAGGACCGATACCAGCAGTAGGGAAAGGGATGTCTTTAGACGAGATGGTTTTTTCATACCTTCAAGGTAAAGGGGTAGAGCACGGTTTCGCGACAGAAAACTAGTACGGTGAAGGGGCTGTTTTGGAACCCAAGCCAGGGTTATTAGGCTAAATTCGCGAAAGCTGGGCTCTGGAGCCCTTGGCTAGGTACTTTTTATCTAGCAGCCTTACCCTCTTCGTAGTCGTCAGAGTTTTTCAACCAGGAGAATAGCTTTCTTAGCTTTCTTCCAACTTCTTCGATTGGGTGAGCTTCGCCCTTGGCACGTAGCGCTAGGAACTCAGGTCCGCCAGCATCCTGGTCGGCAACGAATCTCTTGGCAAAAGTTCCGTCTTGGATGTCGGTAAGGACTTCTTTCATGCGGACCTTTACCTCTGGGCCAATGACACGTGGACCTGAGATGTAATCGCCATACTCAGCGGTATCTGAAACGCTCCAGCGCTGCTTCGCGATTCCACCTTCGTACATCAGATCAACAATGAGCTTTAGTTCGTGAAGAACCTCGAAATAAGCAACTTCTGGCTGGTAACCAGCTTCAGTCAATGTCTCGAAACCATACTGAACCAACTGGGATGCTCCACCGCAAAGTACTGCCTGCTCACCGAACAAATCTGTCTCTGCTTCTTCAGCAAAGGTGGTTTTGATGGTTCCGGCGCGGGTACCACCAATTGCCTTGGAGTAACTTAGCGCTAGCTCCATTGCCTTACCGCTGGCGTCTTGCTCAACAGCTACTAGGTTTGGAACTCCTCGGCCATCAACGTATTCGCGACGAACGATGTGTCCTGGTCCCTTTGGTGCAACTAGGAAAACATCGATGCCAGCTGCTGGCTTGATGTATCCAAAACGAATAGCGAAACCGTGACCGAAGACAAGTGCGTTGCCTTCAACTAGGTTTGGCGCGATTGACTCGGTGTATAGATCGCGCTGTTTTGGATCTGGCGCCAAGATAACAATTACATCTGCCCACTTTGCCGCTTCGGCAGGACTAAGTACTTTTAGTCCCTGCTCTTCGGCCTTGGCCTTGGACTTAGAGCCTTCTTTTAAACCAACAACGACATCTACGCCTGAGTCTTTTAGGTTCAGTGAGTGAGCGTGACCTTGAGAACCAAAGCCAATAACGGCAACTTTGCGTCCCTGGATGATTGCTAGATCGGCATCCTTGTCGTAAAAGATCTCTGCCATTTTTCTCTCCTTGTTTTTAGTTGAAACTTTGGTTGGGTACTACTTGGAAACCTTGTCACTAATTGCCTTGGAGCCTCGGCCCATGGCCAAGATGCCCGACTGAACAAGCTCTTTTACTCCAAATGGCTCAAGCACCTTGATAAAGGCTTGGCACTTGGAAGAATCTCCGGTGATTTCAATAATCAAGGTGTCTGAAACCACATCGATTACTCTCGCGCGGAACAAATCTGCTGCCTCTAGGACCTGAGAGCGGTTACTAGCATCGGTTTTTACTTTGACCAGAATGTGATCGCGCTGAACGGCTAGATCTGGCTCAAGCTCCACAACCTTGATTACGTTTATGAGCTTATTGAGCTGCTTGGTGACCTGCTCTAGAGCGTGACCTTCTACCTGGACAACCACGGTGATCCTGGAAAGACCCTCTACTTCGCTGGTTCCTACGGCTAGGGATTCAATATTGAAGCCCCGCCTAGCAAACAGGCCCGCTACGCGGGTAAGTAGTCCTGGCTTGTCTTCAACCAGAAGCGAGAGCACATGTCTAGACATCTCTACTCCTCACCGTCCCAAACCGGTGCTGCGTCCTTGGCGAACTGGACCTCGTCGTTGGAAAGTCCTGCTGGAACCATCGGCCAAACCATGGCGTCTTTACCAACCACAAAGTCGATAACAACCGGGCGGTCGTTAGTTTCAATAGCTAGCTTGATGGCGGCGTCAACGTCTTCTTTTTTCTCGACTCGAATGCCAAGACATCCATAGGCATCCGCTAGCTTTACAAAATCTGGAATCATCAGTGAGTCTGATCCGGTGTGCAAATCTGTGTTGGAGTAGCGGCTGTTGTAAAACAGCGACTGCCACTGCCGCACCATTCCAAGAGAAGAGTTATTGATAACGGCCACCTTGATTGGAATCTTGTTGATGGTGCAGGTAGCAAGTTCCTGGTTGGTCATCTGGAAACAGCCATCGCCATCGATAGCCCAAACTAGGCGCTCAGGTTGTGCAACCTTTGCACCCATTGCTGCGGGAACCGAGTAACCCATGGTTCCGGCTCCGCCGGAATTTAGCCAACTGTTTGGTCTTTCGTATTTGATGAACTGTGCTGACCACATCTGGTGCTGTCCAACTCCTGCTGCAAAGACAGCTTCTGGACCAGAAATGTCACCAATGCGCTCGATTACATACTGCGGTGAAAGCATGCCATCTTCGGGTTCGGTGTATCCAAGAGGGTAGCGAGTTCTTAGGCCCTCAATAAATTTCCACCATTCGGCTAGATCTGGCTTCTTGTTTCTTTGCTCAAGCTCGGCGTTTAGCTCAATAAGCACTTCTTTTAGATCTCCAACAATAGGCACATCCGCAAAGCGGATCTTGCCAATTTCGGCTGGGTCAATGTCAATGTGAATAACCTTGGCTTCTCTCGCAAAGCTCTTCACGTCTCCGGTAACACGGTCATCGAATCGGGCACCGAGGGTAATAAGAAGGTCTGATTTCTGCAGCGCAGTTACCGCAGGAACTGTTCCGTGCATGCCCGGCATACCAAGGTTCTGCGGGTGAGAATCAGGCAGGGCTCCCCTGGCCATCAAGGTGGTTACGGCAGGAGCACCGGTTAGGGCAGCAATCTTTAGAAGCTCGGGGCTAGCGCCAGAGCGAATACTTCCGCCACCGATGTATAGAACTGGCTTTTTAGAAGCAAGGATTAGATCCGCCGCCGCGGCAACTTGCTTGCCGCGCGCCTTGGTTACTGGGTTATATCCAGGAAGGTCAATCTTTGGTGGCCAAGAAAAATCAAACTTTTGGTTTTGTGCATCCTTGGCTACGTCAACTAGAACTGGTCCAGGTCTTCCGGTAGTTGCAATCTGCACTGCAGCTGCAATCACGCCTGGGATATCTTCTGCTTTGGTAACTAGGTAGCTGTGTTTGGTAATGGGCATTGTGATTCCAACGATGTCGGCTTCCTGGAAAGCATCGGTTCCAATGTGAGTCGATGCGACCTGACCGGTGATTGCAAGAAGAGGGACGGAGTCCATGTAAGCATCAGCAATTGCGGTAACCAGGTTGGTAGCTCCAGGGCCAGAAGTTGCGATACAAACGCCTAGCTTTCCAGAAGCTGATGCGTAGCCCTCTGCTGCGTGACCGGCACCTTGTTCGTGGCGAACCAGGATATGGCGAATCTTCTTGGAATCCATAAGTGGGTCATAGGTAGGCAAGATTGCTCCGCCGGGAAGACCAAAAATAGTGTCTATGCCAAGTAGCTCTAGCGAGCGCACAATGGCTTGGGCTCCTGAAAGAACCTCAGTTG
>JBIIQS010000070.1:0-4345 GCA_044341965.1 Rhodoluna sp. | reverse complement strand
TGTTGTACCTGTTTGCCGATTTCAGAGTCTGGACTCTCATGCGTTGGAGCTTCATACGCTTTTTGATTATTGCAGCCGGTGGCGTAGTTCCATTTCTTTCCTTCTACACCGAGAAGTACTACGCGAATCTAGCTGAGAAGGAAATTGCTGATTCACTCTCCGGAGCAAAAAATTAGTCGCCCGGTTTTAGTTGTTGACTTTGGTGCCCAGTATGCCCAACTAATTGCAAGGCGAGTTCGCGAAGCCGGCGTCTATTCCGAGATAGTTAACCACAACGTCACCGCTGCTGAGATACAAGCCAAAAATCCACTTGCCATTATTTTGTCCGGTGGTCCATCAAGTGTTTACGAACCAGGGTCGCCAAATCTTGACGCCAAGATTCTTGAACTTGGAATTCCAATTCTGGGAATCTGCTACGGCTTTCAAACCTTGGCACAACTTCTTGGCGGCCAAGTAGATAAAACTGGTAAGCGCGAGTATGGCGCCACAAACTTGCATGTTTCTTCTGCCGGCGAGATCCTTGCCGGTCAACCTGCTTCGCAAATTTGTTGGATGAGTCACGGTGATCAAGTTGTTAAGGCTCCTGCTGGTTTTGAAGTTTTGGCTTCGACTGAAACCACACCGGTTGCAGCATTCGCGTCTTCAGCGAAAAAGATTTACGGTGTTCAGTGGCACCCAGAAGTAAAGCACTCGGATTTTGGCCAAAAAGTTTTAGAAAACTTCTTACACAGCGCTGCCGGCATCACACCGGACTGGAATTCCAAGAACGTTATCGCCGAGCAGGTGGAGAAGATCAAGAAGCAGGTGGGCTCTGGTCGGGTTATTTGTGGTCTATCCGGTGGAGTCGATTCTGCGGTTGCAGCGGCCCTAGTTCACAAGGCAGTGGGGGATCAGTTGGTTGCGGTGTTCGTCGATCACGGACTACTTCGCGATGGCGAAGCCGAACAGGTCGAGCGCGACTACGTTGCAGCAACGGGTATCAGGCTTGTTACCGTCAATGCCGAGCAGAGATTCCTGACTGCTCTAAGCGGAGTAACTGACCCAGAGACCAAGCGAAAGATCATTGGCCGCGAGTTCATTAGGGCTTTCGAAGAAGCCCAAGCGGATCTGATGAAAGAGGCAAGTAGCGCAAACGAAGAGATCAAGTTCTTGGTTCAAGGAACGCTCTATCCAGATGTAGTTGAATCTGGCGGGGGTGCAACTGCTGGTATCAAATCCCACCACAACGTCGGCGGTCTGCCAGAAGATTTGAATTTTGAACTCGTTGAACCCCTTCGGACTTTATTCAAAGACGAAGTTCGTGAAATTGGTAGGCAGCTAGGACTACCTGAGCCAATTGTTCAAAGACAGCCATTCCCGGGTCCTGGCCTTGGCATTCGAATTGTTGGTGAGGTCACACGCGAAAGACTTGACTTACTTCGCAAAGCCGATGCGATTGTCAGAAACGAGCTAACTGCTGCTGGGCTAGATACTGAGATTTGGCAGTGTCCAGTTGTTTTGCTTGCTGATGTTCGGTCGGTTGGCGTCCAAGGCGATGGCAGAAGTTATGGTCACCCGATTGTTTTGCGTCCGGTTTCCAGTGAAGATGCAATGACTGCGGACTGGACCCGCATTCCGTACGACCTGTTGGCAAGAATTTCGAATCGAATCACCAACGAAGTTGAAGGTGTTAACCGCGTTGTGCTCGATGTGACTTCAAAACCACCTGGCACCATCGAGTGGGAGTAAACACTTGAAGCCGCTAGTTTTTGGTCATCGTGGTGCCAGCGGTTACAGACCTGAAAACACAATTGAAGCATTTGAACTTGCCATCCAACAGGGCTCTGACGGAGTTGAGTGCGACCTGGTTCCAACCAAAGACGGTGAACTTATCCTTCGTCATGAAAACTGGCTCAACGGAACTACCAATGTGGCTTCGTTGGCAAAGTTCCAGGGAACCCAGTCGACTGGTTACTCAGATGGCCTGACTGAAACTGGCTGGTTCAGCGAGGATTACAACCTCGCGCAGCTTTCGGAGCTTCGAGCCATTGAACGAGTGCCAGAGACTCGACCAGGTAGTGCCAAATTTGACGGTCAGTTCTTGATTCCAACTATTGATGACTTGTTGGCTTGCTCGTTCATGAACGAAAAGACGCTTGTTATTGAAATCAAGCACGGTATGTACTTTATGAATAATGGCATCAATATGGCCTCAATCCTTGCCAGCAAGCTGGCTAGCTCAGACTGGAAAGAGCGCGGAATCTCGATTGTTATCGAGACCTTCGACGAAAAGATGCTGGAGCATCTCAAAGATGCCTGTGGGCCAGATAAGAAGTATGTCTTTTTGACTGAGCTGGACCGTCTACCCCAGGGTTCAACTCGCATATCTCGTGAGTATCTGGAATCCTTGGCTGCGCGTTTTGATGGCATCAGCGTAGATCTAGCTCTGGCTTTGGATCTTGATACAACTGGCAATCACACAATTGATAACGGCCTAATTGATGAGGCGAAAGCTGCCGGTTTGATGATTTATGGCTGGACCCTCCGAGCCGAGGACGCAACCGCGAGTGTCGATGAGTACTTTGGCAAGGTGGCCGAATCTGGTCTGGAGGGCATCTTCGTTGATCAGCCAGACCTGCTTCGTCAAATTGTCGATGGTCTGGCTTAGGCTTAGGCGATCATGAATCTAAATCTGCTCGAGGGTCTCAATGCTCAGCAGGCGGCGGCTGTCACAGACCGCGGACCAGCACTACTAATCGTTGCCGGAGCAGGCTCTGGAAAAACAAAAGTCCTAACGCACCGGATAGCGCATCTTCTTGCCAATAAAGAAGCGTGGCCTTCACAAATTCTTGCCATCACCTTTACCAATAAAGCTGCCAATGAAATGAAGGAGCGAGTCCACTTACTGCTTGGCAATGTTGCAGATGGCATGTGGATCAAGACTTTCCACTCCGCTTGTCTGCAAATTCTTCGCAGAGAAGCCAGCAGACTCGGTCATGATTCTAATTTTTCTGTCTACGACACCGGAGATTCCAAGGCACTAATCAAGCGTTTGATTCGCGAATCAGGAAGTGACATCGAAGGCCTCAAGCCACAAACAGTTGCGGCAAGAATATCCAACGCGAAGAATGAGCTCAAAGATGCCGACGACTTCTATTCTTTGATTGACTCTTCAAATCCCAAAGACCGTGCGATTGCTGAAATCTTCTCCCAGTACCAGGCAGCCCTTCGCAAAAACAATGCCTTTGATTTTGATGACCTAATAGCTGAGACCGTGTATCTGTTTCGATCCTTTCCTGACATTGCGGCTCAGTACCAAAGGCGCTTTAGGCACATCCTGATTGACGAATACCAGGACACCAACCACGCTCAGTACTCGCTGATTCGAGAGCTCACCAAGCCAATATCCGACCTATATAACGAGCCCGATCCCAACACTGGAGAGCTAGCCGGGCCATCAGCTATCACGGTGGTGGGCGACTCGGACCAGTCGATCTATGCCTTCCGGGGCGCAGATATGCGAAACATCGCTGAGTTTGCCAAGGACTTTCCTGGGTCGAAAACGATTCTGCTGGAGCAAAACTATCGTTCGACTCAGAACATTCTTTCTGCTGCTAACGCTGTTATCTCCAAGAACTTTGATCGACCAGAAAAAAACCTCTGGAGCGATGCGGGAGATGGCGAAAAGATTGTCTCATTTACTGGGCTAGATGAAAGAGGCGAAGCCGCTTACATCGTCGATCAGATTCAAGACTTACGCAAACAAGGAACTGCCTATCGAGACATGGCGGTGCTTTACCGAACTAACGCACTGTCCCCTTCATTGGAAGCCGAGCTCAAAAACCAGCGGGTTCCATACATGGTTATTGGTGGACTCAAGTTCTACGAACGCAAGGAGATCAAAGACGCTTTGGCATACTTAACCGCCTATCTGACCGCCATCGCAAACCCTCGAAACGATGAAGCGGTCAGAAGAATTCTGAATGAACCCTCTCGGGGAATCGGTGAAAAAACTGAACTGAAAATTGCTGAGCTTGCCAGAAGAGATGAAAGCTCATTTCGGCAAGCACTTTTGAAAACTGATTCACTCAGTTTGGGGCCAAAGCTAACAGAAGCACTCAACAGTTTTTCAAAGCTACTGAATGAACTGGATGCCATGAGCGTCGAGTCCAAAATTGCAGATGTTTTATCAGCAGCGCTAAATCTTTCTGGCTACCGCGCGAATCTGGAAGACAGTCGTGACCCGCAAGACGAAGCCAGATTAGATAACCTAGACGCCTTAATTGGACAGGTCTCTGAATATCAAAGACAGTATCCAGAGGCAACAATCGCTGAGTATCTCGCGGACATTGCTCTTGCTGCCGCC
>JBIIQS010000139.1:0-4358 GCA_044341965.1 Rhodoluna sp. | reverse complement strand
ACATTTCTAATGTGGCGCTAGTTGACCCAAGCACCAAGAAGCCAACCCGCATGGGTTCGAAGGTTGAGTCTGTCACCAAGGGTGGCAAGTCCAAGACCGTTCGTACCCGTGTATCGGTTAAGTCAGGTAAGGAAATCTAATGGCTGATGAAAAAGACACCACAGTCGAAGCTGAGGTAACTACAGAAGCTGCTGCCGAAGAGGTAGTGGAAGTAGCTGCTAAGGAAGAAAAGCCAGCTAAGGCAAAAGCAGAAAAGAAGCCTTACGTTCGCATCGAACCTCGTCTTCAGAAGCGCTACCGTGCTGAAATCAAGGCTGAGCTTATGAAGGAATTCGGTTTTAAGAACGTCCACCAAGCACCGGGGCTCACCAAGATTGTTGTGAACATGGGTGTTGGAGCCGCTGCTAAGGATGGCAAGCTAATCGATGGCGCAGTTAAGGAATTGACCGCGATCACCGGACAGAAGCCAAAAATCAACCTTGCAACCAAGTCCATTGCACAGTTCAAGCTTCGCGAGGGTCAGGCAATTGGTTGCCACGTGACCTTGCGCGGAGACCGTATGTGGGAGTTTCTGGACCGCTTGCTAAACCTAGCTCTTCCTCGTATTCGTGACTTCCGCGGACTTAGCCCGAAGCAGTTCGATGGCAAGGGTAACTACACCTTTGGTCTAACCGAGCAGAACGTTTTCCACGAGATTAGCCAGGATGACATCGATCGCGTACGCGGTATGGACATCACGATCGTTACAACAGCAAGAAACAACAACGAAGGTCTTGCGCTACTAACAGCGCTTGGCTTCCCATTCACGAAACCAAATAACTAATCGGATAGGTCCCTAAAGGGAAACCACCGAGGAAGGCACACACTATGACAATGACAGATCCGGTTGCAGATTTTCTGACCCGGCTGCGCAATGCTAACTCTGCACACCACGAGAGCGCTTCCTTGCCTTACAGCAAGCTCAAGGGTCAGATTGCTGAAATCCTCAAGTCTGAGGGTTACATCAAGAGCTTCGCAGTTCAGGATGCGGAAGTAGGCAAGACCCTTGTGGTCGACCTAAAGTACGGACCTAACCGTGAGCGTTCAATCGCCGGTATCAAGAGAGTGTCGAAGCCTGGTTTGCGCGTATACGCAAAGTCAACCGAGCTACCTCGCGTTCTTGGTGGTTTGGGAATCGCAATTTTGTCAACATCATCCGGTCTGCTAACAGACCGCCAAGCAGCCAAGAAGGGAGTAGGCGGAGAAGTTGTCGCCTACGTTTGGTAATCGAAGATGTCACGTATTGGAAAGTCACCGATCCCGGTTCCAGCCGGCGTCGAGGTTAGTATTTCTGGGTCTGACGTTTCCGTCAAAGGACCTAAGGGTCAGTTGAAACTAACTGTCGCCTCCCCAATCACTGTTGCGCTGACCGACGGTCAGGTAATTGTCAGCCGCCCAGACGAGGAGAGAATTTCTCGCTCCCTGCACGGACTAACCAGAACTTTGATTGCTAACCAGATCATTGGAGTTACTCAAGGGTTCACCAAGGCTTTGGAAATTGTTGGAACCGGTTACCGTGTAGCTTCCAAGGGCCAGGCTCTCGAGTTTGCTCTTGGTTACTCGCACCCAATCGTTGTTGACCCACCACAGGGAATCTCATTCGCTGTTGAGGGAAACACCAAGATTGTTATCTCTGGTATCGACAAGCAAGCTGTTGGAGAAGTTGCAGCCAACATCCGTAAGCTACGCAAGCCAGAGCCATACAAGGGCAAGGGTGTTCGTTATGCCGGCGAAGTTGTTCGTCGCAAGGCCGGAAAGAGCGGTAAGTAATCATGGGACTAATTCCAAAACTACGCGGTAAGAGCTCAACAGCTGCTCGTATCCGTCGTCACCTTCGTCTTCGCAAGAAGATCTCGGGAGACGCAATGCGTCCACGCATGGTTGTTACTCGCTCCGCTCGTCACATGCTGGTCCAGCTAGTTGATGACACCAAGGGTGTAACCCTGGCTTCTGCTTCAACCATGGAGAAAGATCTTCGTGGCATAAAAGGAGACAAGACTGCGAAGGCAGCAAAGATCGGCGCAACAATTGCCGAGCGCGCTAAGAAAGCTGGCATTACCGAAGTGGTCTTTGACCGCGGCGGAAACAAATATGTCGGACGCATTCAAGCAGTTGCCGATGCCGCCCGCGAGGGAGGTCTGAAGCTATGAGCGAAGAAAACAAGGAGACAAACTTGGAAACTACCCCAGCTGCAGTCGCAGTAGCGGTTGACCCACAAGAGCGAGAAGCTCGTCGTGGTTCACGCGATCGTGCACCCAAGGGTGAGCGTCGCGATCGCGAAGACACCAAGAGTCAGTTCCTGGAGCGCGTCATAACAATTAACCGTGTTTCCAAGGTTGTAAAGGGTGGACGCCGGTTTAGCTTCACCGCACTGGTAGTTGTCGGAGACGGTAACGGAACAGTCGGAGTTGGATACGGTAAGGCTAAGGAAGTTCCAGCAGCTATTGCTAAGGGAGTTGAAGAGGCAAAGAAGAGCTTCTTCCGCGTTCCTCGCGTTGGAAACACCATTCCACACCCAGTTCAGGGTGAAGCTGCTGCCGGTGTTGTACTACTTCGCCCAGCATCCGCTGGTACCGGTGTTATCGCCGGTGGTCCAGTTCGTGCCATCTTGGAATGTGCGGGAATCCATGACGTTTTGTCTAAGTCATTGGGATCTTCAAACACCCTAAATATCGTTCACGCCACCGTCGCCGCTCTGCATAAGCTCGAAGAGCCGTCAGCAGTTGCAGCCCGTCGTGGATTGTCGGTTGAGGAAGTTGTTCCTGCTGGACTACTTCGCGAGCAAAGAAAGGCGGTTTCCTAATCATGGCTGCCCGTCTAAAAGTCACCCAAATCAAGAGCAAGATTGGCGGAAAGCCAAATCAGGTCAACACCCTTCGTAGTCTCGGATTGAAAAGAATTGGCGACATTATCGTCAAGGAAGACTCACCCGTAGTACGTGGAATGGTCAACACTGTTGCCCACCTAGTAGTAGTCGAGGAGATTAACTAATGGCTGAAGAAAAGAAGCCAGCAGCTAAGAAACCAGCAGCAGCAAAACCAGCTGCCGAGAAAAAGCCTGCCGCTAAGAGCGCCGCTGCAAAACCAGCCGCAAAGTCTGCTGCTGAAAAGAAGCCTGCCGCCTCCAAACCAGCTGCGGAGAAAAAGCCTGCAGCAGCAAAGCCTGCTGCTAAGGCCGAAGCTCCTGCTGCTGAAAAAGCTCCGACAAAGGTGGAGAAGCCAGTTCGCCAAGGTAAGTCTGTAAAGAAGAAGTCTGCTCCTAAGCAGAAGTCTCCTATCTTGAAGCTTCACCACTTGCGTCCAGCTCCTGGATCAAAGCAAGACCGCACCCGCGTTGGTCGTGGAGAAGCTTCCAAGGGTAAAACTTCCGGTCGTGGAACCAAGGGAACCAAGGCTCGCTACCAAGTACGCCCAGGTTTCGAAGGTGGTGGTGTTCGTCTAGTAATGAGAACCCCGAAGCTTCGTGGCTTCAAGAACCCTTCCAGAATTGAATACCAGGTGGTAAACCTTGAGAAGCTTCAAGAGTCCTACCCACAAGGTGGAGCGGTAACCGTGAAAGACCTAGTAGCTAAGGGCCTAGTTCGCAGCAATGAGCCAGTAAAGGTTTTGGGCAACGGCGACATCTCGGTTAAGCTGGACGTGCAAGTTGACAAGGTCTCCGAGCAGGCAAAATCAAAGATCTTGGCTGCTGGCGGCTCAGTTAGCAAGTAGCTACTAAGCCAGGAGGCTCAAGTTGATTAATGCCGTGATTCGTGCGTTTCGCACACCGGATCTAAGACGCAAGCTGTTTTTTACCCTTGCGATTGTGGCTATTTTCCGCTTGGGCTCATTTATACCAGCTCCTTACGTTGACTACGGCAACGTTCAGCAGTGTTTGGCTCAAACCAACAACACCTCTGGTCTTTACGAGCTAGTAAACCTATTTAGCGGTGGAGCACTGCTTCAGCTATCGATCTTTGCTCTTGGAATAATGCCTTACATCACAGCTTCGATCATTACCCAGCTACTTCGGGTAGTTATCCCTCGCTTTGAGACTCTGCATAAAGAAGGTCAAGCTGGACAGGCAACACTTACCCAATACACCAGGTACCTAACCATTGGTTTGGGTCTATTGCAGTCGACAACCTTGATTGCGGTAGCAAGACAGGGAGCCCTTTTCGGAGCTGACTGTGTACTTCCGATTTTGACTGACTCTTCACCGCTAGCTATCACCATGATGGTTATCACCATGACAGCCGGAACCGGTTTGATCATGTGGATGGGTGAGCTCATCACCGAGCGTGGCGTCGGTAACGGAATGTCATTGCTGATTTTTGCATC
>JBIIQS010000004.1:0-15181 GCA_044341965.1 Rhodoluna sp. | reverse complement strand
CTTGCACTAGTTGCACGAAGGTACTCCTGGAAAGAACCCGCCCTTGAGAGATACGCCGACTACCTGGAACTACCTCTGTTGATTTCAGGTCTACTGCCAGAAAAGGAACAAAATGCTGCTTAGAAAACTAGCTGTTATATCCGCAGGAGCGCTTCTTCTAACAGGCTGCGCCAACGTTAGCCTCCCTGACCAGGCAGACGCTCCAGCATGTGAGGCGATGAGTACGGTTCTAACTTCAAAACTTGAAACTTTACCAAGTGGTGGCTTTGACGCTGTTGCACTTTCAAACTCAATAGCCAGCGATGTTCTTTCAGTCGCCCCAGAAGGGTTCCAAGCGAACATCCAGCGAGTAGCCGATGCTCTGGCTACAGATCCAATTAGCGCCACTGAAGTGGCAGCTGCCGCATCTGAGGTAGCCATTCGCTGCGCTTTGGTTGGCGTGAACCTAGAGTTTCCAAACCCACAAGATCTACTCGGCGGCTAACCTAACGCTCCAAAATCCTGAGAAAGAAGAAGCTGGCTCTATTGCGACAAGCCCATCTTTACTGTTAAACGCATTGGGAGGGCCAGAAGAAGGCTCCAGTGCTACGGCAGAGACAAAACCCATCTCAGATTCATAGCTATCAGTCAGATATACAACTATGTAACCGAGGTTTGCGCTCTGGCTAAGCTCCATCTTCCAATCGGGAGTTTGCAAAATTGAAACGGCTTCTCCATTCACAAATTCAAGGTCTGTAAATGTGTCATCAAGTATCACACCACCAAGTGTCGTTCCAGCCCTGAAGTCGTAACCAGTTCCGGCTACATTTTGCTTCTCTATAGGTACCTTGTTCTCATTCTGGGTATAGAAGCTCCGGGCTGAAAGATTTAACTTGGCTCGCTCAGGGTTACCAATTGTGAAGTATGGGTGAAAGCCAATTACGAACGGGGCTGCTTTGTCACCATCGTTGACCGCGGAGAACTCGCAGGACAAGCCGCTGTCATTAAGAAGATATGAAACTCTAATAGTTAAGTTATACGGGTAACCACTTGGCGAAGCCAAAGTGGTCTCAAGAACAACGGAATTTTTCGATTGGTGCTGAATTGAAAACTCCGAATCAAACACCAGTCCGTGGTGGGAATTGTTCCGATCTGGCTCATTAATTGGTAGTTTATGGAGCTGCCCAAAATCGTCAACCCATTCTCCCGCTGCCAGTCTGTTTTGCCATGGAGCTAAAACTGAACCCGCAAAAACCTTTAAAGGATCTGCCGATTTAGTTATTAGCTGTTTGGAGTCAATCGAAAGATCCCAGAGTGCAGCACCAGTGGTAGAAATGACTGCTTTTGAGCGAAATCCAAATTCAAGGAATATTTCAGGCATTTACCCTCTGCGGAATAAAAAGAATGTGTACATGGCGGAGAAGACAAATCCAATTGCCGCGTACAAAATCGTGAACCAGGTAAGCTCTGCCGGGATCAAAAGAGTGATTACCCCCAGTCCAAAAGCTGATAATTGCATCACGGTGCTGGCAAATCTAACTCCGCGGTCGTTGGCATACATGCTGACAACAATCATGTTGCCAGTTAGCGCCACTAGAGTGATTGCGATCATGCGCATTGACCATTGCTGATCTATCGATGCCTCTAGTCCAAGTAGCTCTAGAAAAACTACTGGCAGTGCGAGTAGGAAAATTGCGCTGGCTCCGAAAACCATCGATCCAAATCGAAGGACCATACGAAGCGCTGTTTGATCTTTTGTTTCGCTCATTAGTTCAGCCTAGCCAAACAATTCAGGCAAAGTGCTTACCCAAGAAGCTCGAAGATCATTTAGCTTCCATGTGGCTAAATCTTGAATTGCAAGCTGGTCTGTGTCGTCAGTGACACCGATTCGAAGAACTGGTATTCCCCTCGCTTCACAAAGACCAACGAATTTCACGTCATCTTCACGGCCCACGCTAACGAGAACTCTTCCGGTTGATTCCGAGAACAGGGCCGCGGTGCGATCAACCCCGTCTCGTTCGCAAATCTCGGTAATCCAAATCCTGGCTCCCATATTGAATCGAAGAACTGATTCGGTTAATGCTTGAGCAAGACCACCCTCAGATAGGTCCATCGCAGATGCAATAAGGCCTTGGAGGCTTGCGCCATGCAGCAATTCTGCCAATTTCTTTTCGTAAGTGAGATTAACTTTTGGAGGGTGACCACCAAGGTGTGAGTGCACCACATCTGCCCAAACCGATCCGTCTAGTTCGTCTCTCGTGACACCAAGAAGATAAAGATTGTTTCCATCGTCCTGCCAGCCTGATGGGACTCTTCTGGCAACATCATCAATGACTCCTAGAACTCCAACTACCGGTGTTGGATAAATAGCAACATCTCCGGTCTGGTTATAGAAACTTACGTTTCCACCCGTTACCGGAATTCCAAGCTCTAGGCAGCCATCGGCCAAGCCTGTGGTTGCCTGCTTGAATTGCCACATCACGCCAGAATTTTCCGGCGAACCAAAGTTCAAACAGTTCGTAACAGCAATAGGAACGGCACCACTGGTTGCAACGTTTCGGTAAGCCTCAGCAAGCGCGAGCTTGGCGCCCTCGTAAGGGTCCAATTGACAGTAACGCCCGTTGGCATCAGTGGAAATTGCAACACCTAAACCGGTGGTTTCTGAAACTCTAATCATCCCGGCACCGTCTGGATAGGCAAGCGCGGTGTTACCTCCCACATACCTGTCGTACTGGTTAGTTACCCATGACTTATCGGCCTGGTTGGGGCTAGAGACAATTTGAATGAATTGGCTCGCTAAATCAGAAGAGTTTCCGTTTACCCTGGCAAGTTTTCTTGATGCACCGGTGTCTTCATTTAGCGGCTTTTGGAAATTTGGTTTCTTGACTGGTCTTTCATACACCGGACCATCGTGGGCCACCGTGCGAGGAGGCACGTTGACGATTTCTTCTTTTCCCCAATTGATGTGTAGGCGGTCTTTCTTGATGACCTTGCCAAGAACCGAGTACTCAACTTCGTGGCGTTCAACAATTTTCTGAAAGCTTTTTAGGTGCTTTTTGGGAACAATTGCCATCATGCGCTCTTGAGACTCACTCATCAAAATCTCTTCTGGAGTAAGTGACTCATCGCGAAGCAATACGTTCTTGAGTTGCACCTTCATCCCACGTCCACCGTTGGAAGCTAGCTCACTGGTTGCACACGATAATCCAGCACCACCCAAGTCTTGAATTCCGGCGACGACCCCCGCGGCAAACAATTCCAGGCAACACTCGATTAAAACCTTCTCCGCAAATGGATCTCCAACTTGAACTGCAGGCCTGCGGCTTGGGCCAGTGGAGTCAAAAGTTTCGCTAGCTAATACAGAAACACCACCGATACCATCTGCGCCAGTTCTTGCTCCAAACAAAACAACCAAGTCGCCTGGGTTTTCAGCTTTGGCAAGTTTCAAATCTCCGTGTTTTAACGATCCAATGCTTAGAGCATTAACCAATGGATTGCCTTGGTAGACCTTGTCAAAAACTGTTTCGCCACCAATGTTTGGTAGCCCCAGACAGTTTCCGTAAAAAGAGATTCCGTCAACCACGCCGTGCACCACGCGCGCCGTATCGGCATTTTCGGGTGCGCCAAATCGCAGTTGATCCATAACAGCGATTGGTCTTGCACCCATAGTCAAAATATCGCGAACAATTCCACCAACCCCGGTTGCAGCTCCTTGGAAAGGCTCGATATAGCTTGGGTGATTGTGACTTTCAACTTTGAAAGTTACGGCTAGACCTTCGCCGATGTCCACCACCCCTGCGTTTTCACCCATTCCAACCAGAAGGTGCTTCTTCATTTCGGGAGTAACTTTTTCTCCGAACTGGCGAAGATAAATCTTGGAGGATTTGTAGCTGCAGTGCTCACTCCACATAACCGAGTACATCGCTAGCTCAGCGCTGGTTGGTCGACGACCTAAAATTTCACGGATGCTCTCATACTCGTCTTTTTTGAGCCCCAGTTCTGACCAAGGCTGCTGCTTATCTGGATCTGCTTGTGCTTGCTTCGTGGTGTCGATAATCATGCGCTAACAACCGAATTCAAAACCGACTGGAAAATCTTCAACCCATCGATACCAGATCGCATGGCCAATGGAGAGTCTGGGCCGAATCCAGGCTCAACCGCATGTTCTGGGTGAGGCATTAAACCAACCACGTTGCCACGCTCGTTTCTAAGCCCCGCGATGTCATTCATTGAACCATTTGGATTCACGTCTAGATATCTAAAGGTAATTAGACCTTCACCCTCGAGCATCTTTATGGTTTCTTTGGTAGCGATGTAACCACCCTCGCCGTTTTTAAGCGGGATTGTTATTTCATCGCCTTTTTGAAAAGCGTTAGTCCACGCACTGTCGACATTTTCAACCCGAAGCTTTTGATCTCTACAAACAAAGTGTTGCTTTTCGTTGCGAATGAGTCCGCCTGGTAACAGGTGAGATTCGACCAGGATTTGGAAGCCATTGCAGATTCCCAAGACAGGCAGACCCTGGTTAGCTTGTTTCATGATGGTTTGCATAACCGGCGCTTGAGCAGCAATAGCTCCGCAGCGAAGGTAGTCACCGTAGCTAAAGCCTCCAGGAAGAACCACAGCTTCTACTTTTTTGATACTAGAGTCCGCGTGCCATAAAGAAACTGGCTCACCGCCAGCAAGTCTGATTGCTCTTGCGGCGTCGCGGTCATCCAAAGATCCAGGAAAAGTGACGACGCCTATTTTCATTGCTTAGTCTTGCTCCACAGTCACCGAGACAACGTCCTCGATTACTCCGTTGGTGAGAAAACCCTCTGCGATTTTTTGGGCCTCGGCTAATTGGGCAGCCGTTGGGGTTGATGAGTAATGCAATTCAATGCGCTTACCGATGCGAACTGTCTTGATTGCCTTGTGACCGGAACGCTCTAGGGCCTTGGCCACGGCCTTACCCTGCGGATCTAGTAGGTCTTGCTTTGGCATCACCTGAACGACAATTTTCGGCAACTATTGGCCCCCTATGGTGGCTAAAACAATCTGGGAATAGGTTGAGTTTACTAGTTCGCGTCCGTGAGCTTTTTACGCAACTCCGCATAACGCGAACTTACCTTCTCAACTAGCTCTGGACTCAAAACAGTTGGGGGATTCGAGCCCTCGGGATCCCAAATTTGAAGCAGCCAGTTCCGAACTATCTGCTTATCAAAGCTCTCGACGGTCTTGCCTTGCTCATAGGCTTTCTTATCCCAGTACCTACTGGAGTCGGGAGTTAGAACCTCATCGGCAAGGACGAGCTCTTGGCTCTTAGGATCCCTACCAAACTCGAACTTGGTATCTGCAAGAACCAAGCCAGCTTGCAGTGCAATTTTGCTTGCTTGATTGAAAATCTCAATTGAAGTCGAACGTAGCTTCTTAGCTACCTCTTCACCAACAAGCTCAATAACTTTCTTGAAGTCAATATTTTGATCGTGCTCACCTAGCTCGGCTTTGAAGGCTGGGGTGAAGATTGGCTCGGGTAACTTATCGCCATCATTCAAACCTTCGGGAAGCTTGATGCCACAGATTTCTCCGGTCGCTAAATATTCCTTGTATCCAGATCCCGCGATATAGCCGCGCACCACGCATTCCACCGGATACATTTCAAGCTTCTTAGCCACCGTTGCCCGATGCGCAACTTCACTTGGAGCAGCAACACCTTCCACGCGATGATTTGGAACATCAAGTTTTTCAAACCAAAAATTTGTGATTGCAGTTAGATTCTCGCCCTTTCCGGGAATTGCTGGAGACAGGATGTTGTCAAAAGCACTGATGCGATCAGAGGCAACAATCAAGACCAAATCAGATTGTGAAGCATTTTCTGATTCGTAAAGATCTCTTATCTTTCCGCTGTAAATATGTCTCCAACCGGGAAGTTTTTCTACCAAGCTACTGCGCTACCTTAGCTGCGATATCAGCGCGGTAGTGAGAACCATCGAGACTGATTTTCGATAGAGCTTTATAGGCACGCTTGCGTGCTTTCTTGAAATTCTTTCCAGTTGCAACTACCGATAGCACTCTTCCAACATCTGACCCGAAGCAAATCTCAACACCAGATACCTTTGATGCTTTCTTTAAACCTTTGATTTCGCGAACCGGTGCCTGGCTTGCCGGGTAGCCTTCGCTAGCCAATACAACCGTGACTGCAACATCTTGGGTGAACTGCGCATCCGAGGCGTTTTCAAGATGCCCAGTTGCTGCTTTGTATAGCAATGCCTCTAGCGGGGTGATCAGTCTTTGCAAGACAACTTGAGTTTCTGGATCACCGAATCTGGCGTTGAATTCGATAACCCTGATTCCGCGGTCGGTAACAATCAATCCGCAATACAAAAGCCCAACAAATGGAGCCCCCAACCTAGTTAGCTCGTTGATTGTTGGTAGCGCAATTGTGTCTTCAACTTCTTGGATGAAGTTTTCAGGAAGCCACGGCAGGGGACTGTATGCACCCATGCCCCCGGTGTTTGGACCCTTATCGCTATCGAAAGCTCTCTTGAAATCTTGGGCCGGGGTTAGCGGCATGACTGATTTTCCATCCGAAAGAAAGAACAAGCTCACTTCTTGGCCAGCAAGAAATTCTTCGACCAAAATTCCCATGTGTAGATACTCCGCAGCGTGCTTTATAGCCGCCTTGGAATCATCGGTAACGATGACACCTTTACCGGAAGCTAAACCATCAGCCTTGATTACGTATGGAGAACCAAAGTCCTCCATCGCTTGTTCAACTTCTTCTATTGTTTTGCACTGCCTGGCCATACCAGTTGGCACGCCGGCAGCAGACATGATTTGCTTTGCAAAAGATTTGCTGCCCTCAAGCTGGGCCGCAACTTGGCTTGGACCAAATACCGCAACGCCTTGTGCTCGTAAGGAATCAGAGACGCCAGCAACTAGTGGAGCCTCCGGACCGATGATGGCAAGTTCAATTCCTTGCTCAAGAGCTAGTTTGTCGACAGCGAGGCGGTCGGTTATATCAATATTTGGTTCACACTCAACTTCTTGGGCGATCCCTTTATTGCCAGGGGCGACCAAAATATCTGTTGGGCTAGTACCGGTTCTGATTAGGGCTTTCACAATCGCGTGCTCTCTAGCACCCTGACCCAAAATCAGTATCTTCATCTTCCTTAGTTTAGTTAGCTTGAACAAAGTGACTTTTGGGAGTTTGTAGGCTGTAGCTGTGCTTCGAAGAAAGATTTCTGCCTCGGATGGCCAAGCTGCGATTCAAAGCTTTCAAGCGGGATTGGCAACCAGCCAAGAGCTAGCAATCGCGGTTAGGTTCTTGCTTGAAGAGCTGGGAACCAGACACCCAGGCGCTGCAGTTGAGGTTCGGGTCCCACCCCTTGGTGCAATTCAGTGCGTGGCTGGTCCCAGTCATACGCGGGGCACACCTTCCAATGTTGTTGAGCTTGGTCCAGAGGCTTGGCTTGCCCTTGCCCTTGGGACGCAGAGCTTCGAGGAACTAATCGGGCAAGGAAAATTGACTGCTTCGGGCAATAGGTCAGACCTAACTGATTTGTTCCCTATATTTAAAGCGTGAGCCAAACCCCCATAGTTTCAAATGCAGAGGTAAACATACGGCGCGCTCCAAAATACTTACATTTCGCCCTGACCGGTTTTGTGCTCGGCATCTTCGTAGCTCTTGTGATGGGACTTAGCTCGCCAGCGATTGTTGGACTACTTATTGTCTTTGGCGGCATTGCAGGTGGCGGAACTGGAATCACTCTCGCCCTGGTGTTTGATGCAATATACCGATCTCGTGGCAAGAAACTTATGGCAACGAAAGTGAACGAGTGATTCGCGGCGACGGCAGACTAAATCATGATCTACTTCCTGGCGAGAAAGGTCCACAGGATCAGTGTGGAGTTTTTGGGGTTTGGGCTCCAGGAGAAGAAGTTTCTAAGCTGACCTATTTTGGTCTCTATGCGTTGCAGCACCGCGGACAAGAGTCCGCGGGTATCGCAACTTCAAATGGAAAGAAACTTCTTGTCTACAAAGACATGGGACTTGTCTCACAGGTTTTTTCTGAATCAGCACTTGAATCCTTAGTGGGTCATGTAGCAATCGGTCACACCAGATACTCAACAACTGGTTCTTCATCATGGCGAAACGCGCAACCAACTCTTGGCAAAACCGCCTCCGGAACTGTTGCACTTGGACACAACGGAAACTTAACCAACACCTCCGAGTTGCTAGAAATTTTGCGTGCAAATTACCCAGAGCAATCCGACAATGAAATTACTGGCGGTAACACCACCGACACCGCTGTGTTGACAGCTTTGCTTGCCGGCAATCCGGACAACTCTCTCGAGAACACTGCAATGGAATTACTTCCCAAAGTTAAGGGAGCATTCTCACTGGTGTTCATGGATGAGCAGACACTCTACGCAGCCAGAGACCCCCAGGGAGTTAGACCACTGGTTCTTGGAAGATTAGAGCGCGGTTGGGTTGTTGCCTCAGAAACAGCAGCACTAGATATCGTAGGAGCCTCGTTTGTTCGCGAAGTTGAACCTGGTGAACTTATAGCAATTGATGAAAATGGCTTAAGAGCGAAGCAATTCGCCAAGCCAAAAAGAGCCGGTTGTGTTTTTGAGTATGTCTACCTCGCCAGACCAGACACTTCTATAAATGGCAGAAATGTTTATGACGCCAGAGTTGAAATGGGTAGAACTTTGGCAAGAGAATATCCAGTTGAAGCAGATCTTGTTATTCCAACTCCCGAATCTGGAACACCAGCGGCGATTGGCTTTAGTGAAGAATCGGGAATCCCATATGGTCACGGCCTTGTTAAGAACGCTTATGTTGGACGAACCTTTATTGAGCCCAGCCAAACTATCCGGCAACTCGGTATTCGCCTGAAGCTAAACCCGTTGAGGGAAGTTATCAAAGGCAAAAGAATAATCGTTGTTGACGATTCCATTGTTAGAGGGAATACCCAGCGGGCACTGGTTCAAATGCTTCGTGAGGCAGGAGCCAAGGAGATTCACGTTAGGATTTCCTCACCGCCGATAACTTGGCCATGTTTCTACGGAGTTGATTTCGCTACTCGCGCAGAACTTATCGCCACCGGTCTCGCGCCAGACGAGGTTCGGATGTCTATCGGCGCTGACAGCCTCGGTTACCTGTCTAAAGAGGGAATGATCAATTCTTCAGAGCAAAAAGAAAGCGAACTTTGCACCGCTTGCTTTACCGGAACCTATCCAATTGAACTCCCAACAGCAGATCGATTGGGAAAGAACCTTCTCGAAAAAGGTGTTGCCACCATTCACCAAGAAGGATCACTAAAAAAGGTCTCTAATGACTAACCCTTATGCGGGTAGTGGAGTAGACACCGAAGCTGGCGACCTGGCAGTTTCACTTATGAAAAAAGCTGTTAGCGCAACACAAAACAAGAATGTTTTTGGATCCCTTGGCGGCTTTGCGGGAGCGATGGATGTTTCTTTTCTAAAAAACTTCCAGCAGCCAATTCTTGCCACCTCAACCGACGGTGTTGGAACCAAGGTTGCTATCGCTCAAGCAATCGATAAGCACGACACCATTGGGCAAGACCTCGTGGGGATGGTTGTTGACGACATCGTGGTGATGGGCGCAAAGTCACTGTTTATGACTGACTACATTGCTTGCGGCAAGCTAGTGCCCAGTCGAATTGCCGAAATTGTTACTGGAATTGCCAAAGCTTGTGGCGAGGTGGATGTTGTACTCCTCGGTGGAGAAACCGCTGAACACCCAGGACTTCTTGGTGAAAATGAGTATGACGTTGCTGGTGCTGCAGTTGGCGCTGTTGAAGCAGCCAAAGTTCTTGGCCCCGAAAAAGTAAAGGTCGGCGATGTTGTCCTAGGTCTTGCATCTTCTGGATTGCACTCCAATGGTTACTCTTTGGTTCGAAAGATTGTCGAAGATAGCAAATTGGATTACACCCAATCGGTATCTGAGTTTGGATCTAAATCTCTAGGCGAGGTCTTACTTGAGCCAACAATGCTATACACGGGAGTTTTGAACCAAGTACTTGATTCAGAGCTAGGAAATTCAGTTCACGCCCTAAGCCACATTACTGGAGGCGGAATCGCAGCCAATCTTTCGAGGGTATTACCAGTTGGTGTCTCCCTTGAAATCTCCAGGGCAAGTTGGTCACCACAGGATGTGTTCAAAGTTCTTGCCGAGTGGGGGGCTTACCAACTTGAATCACTTGAAGGAACTTGGAATCTCGGTTTGGGTTTCGCGGCTGTTGTTGATTCATCCGCAGCAAGCGCAATATCGGCAAAGTTGAATCAACTGGGGATACAGACTTGGCAATTGGGTGTCTTAGAGAAATCGACTGATGTGTCAGGTTTTGTTACCTCCGCCAAGGGAGTTGAAGGTGGAGCAGTTCGCCTAAGTGGAAGCTACTCGTAACCCTTAAGCCTCCGGGTAGAAGTTAACTGCTCCTCGAACCCAGACAGTAACTTTCATTCCAACTTCTGGAGCGAATGGTCCTGAAGACCTGGCGCGGATAAGTTGCTTTGGAGTCTGAACATCAACAACTGCATCGTGACCAAAAAACTGTCTTCCAACTACTGTGGAGTCACCGTTTAGATCTGGCTGCAGATAGAAGTTCTCCGGGCGAATTGCAACTTTCCCCCGGCTACCTTCTGCGGATGAATTTAGCGGAGTCAGCTTTCCAAGGGATGTGACCACTTTTCCAGATTCAATAACGCCAGCCACAATCACTGAGTCCCCCAAGAATGTAGCCACCCCTAGATCAACTGGTGAAGAGTAAATCTCCCTCGGGTTTCCTATCTGAGCAAAATTTCCATCACGAAGTAAGGCAACCCGGTCAGCAATCGAAAGAGCTTCCTCTTGGTCGTGAGTCACCAAAACTGTTGTGGAACCTGTTTTGTCCAGTACTTCACGGACATCGTCGCGAATGCGACCGCGTAGTTCGGCATCTAGTGCGGAGAAAGGTTCGTCCAACAAAATAAGCTCAGGCTCTGGAGCAAGTGCCCGAGCTAGTGCAACGCGGTGCTTTTGACCACCAGATAGCGATGAGCTATCTGAAGATTCAAAAGCACTCATTTGGACTAAATCAAGCAAAGCTCTAACCCTTGAAATTTTTGCCTCTTTAGATAAACCCTTGAGGCCGAAGGCGATATTTTCAAAAACGTTTAGGTGCGGAAACAGTGCCGCATCCTGGGGAACGTAACCGACCTTTCTGGATTGGGCGGCAACGAAGATTCCTTCAGCGGAAACTTTGATGCCTGCTATCGAAATCTCACCAGTATCTGACGCATCGAAGCCCGCAATCAATCTAAGCAGCGTGGTCTTGCCAGAGCCAGAAGAGCCCAATACAGAAACAAACTCTCTGGGGGCAATTTCGATTGAAAGATTTTGAAGGACAGTTTGTGAACCAAAGGACTTGGTCAGGTTAGAAATTTTTAGAGTTGAGCTCATTGGTAACGCTCCATCTCCATAGGTTCCAGATCTTTTCTGATGGCTCGATTAAGTAGCCAAGCTGGAAAGCCGGCCAGTAATACCAAAAGTAATGCATAAGGTGCCGCAGCGGAAAAGGCAGCTACCGAAGTCTCGGTCCAGAGTCTGGTGGCTAGGGTTTCCATGCCTGTTGGACGAAGCAATAAAGTTGCCGGCAGTTCTTTCAAGACGGTCAGGATGACCAGTGTGGTTGCGGCAAAAATTCCCGGTCCAGCAATAGGCAACACAACCTTACGCAAAGTTTGCATGGCGGAAAGCCCAAGCGATGATGAAACCTCGTCCAGTGCTTTGGGTGATTGACGAATAGGTGTTGAAACGGCAGCTAATGCGTTTGGCAAGAACAAAGCTAAGTATGCAATTAGAACTAAGAAAGTAGTTTGGTATACCCACGGCACAACCTGGTTGGAGAAAAACACCAGTGCCAGTGCAACCACAATTCCAGGGGTGGCGTGCGTTAGCCAAACCGATCGCTCTAAAACACCGGTCAATTTCTCGCGATGCCTGATCGTCAATACAGCGATTGCCAGTGCTGCGAAAGTAGTAAGCAATCCTCCAGAAACCGCCAAGCCGACTGAGTTTGCTAGGGCACCAAGAACCGCTACCCAATTAACTGAGCTAAAGCCTTCGATGCTCCAACTAAGCAAGCTACCAAGAGGAACTAGCAAACTAACTGTTGCTAGTCCTAGCAAAAGTAAAACCATCGGAGCTTTCCAACGCCCAAGTTCAACTAAACCTAATCTGCTGGCGATTTTTCCAGTGGCAAACTTTTGCCCTCTTGCCTTGGACTCAAAGTAAAGAACTAAGACAGTTACCAAAACCAAAACAAGGGCCAAAGCAGCCGCCTGGTTTCGATCAAAGCTCGCGCGGTAGGCGTTATAGATTGCCCTGGTAAAAGTGTCGTAGCGCACAATGCTTACTGCACCAAAATCACTCAGTACGTAGAGTGCGGAAAGTAGACCACCAGACACCGCAGCGGTTCTAATGTTTGGCCAAGTAACTTTTCTAAAAACCTGAAACTTTGTTGCTCCTAGGGATTGTGCAACTTCTTCGGTTCCGGCATCGAATCGAACCAGAGCAGCAGATACCGCCAGATAAACCAGCGGAGCAGTTCCAACAGTTAGTAGCAACCAGGCAGCAAAGAAGCCACTGAAGCCTGGGATCACCGCAATCCACGCGTAGGCAGCCACGTAAGAAGGTATAGCTAGAGGTAGCGCAGCTAAAACCGAGAAGATCTTTCGACCTGGCAGGTTGGAACGTACTGCGACCCAAGCCTGCATTGAACCAAGGGCCACCGCCGAAACCGATACCGCAAAGGCAAGAGAGAGCGAATTGATTATTAGCTCTAGAGTTCTTGTCTGAAAAATCAACTCTGCAATCTCGCTAATTCCAATAGTTGCCACTCGAACCAGTAAGTAATTCAGTGGGATTAGAGAGATAAGCACGGCCGATACCGCCACTAGCAAAATAGCTAGCGGTGGTCTCGACCTAATGGTTTCTATCAGAGCAGTCCGGCCTTTCGAATTAGCTCAAGTGTTTCGGCCAGAGAATCAAGATCGGATAGGTCAATTTTTGGCGCCTTAATCTCTCCGAAGGGCTTCACACCCGAAACATCCGGAACCCCAGTTAGTGAATACTCTCTAGTTCTTTCAACAAAGTAGTTCTGGGCAGTATCGCCAAGAAGCCACTTCACGAAAACGTTGGCGCTTGGATTTTCGGAGAGCACCGCAACCCCTGCAACGTTGATTAGGTTGCCGGCATCTTGATCCTCAAACCAAACAAGCTCGGAATTCATGTTCCCGACGCCTTTTTCATTTTCAAGTTCGAACCAGTAGTAGTGGTTGATTAGCCCTGCATCCACAACTCCGTCTTCAACGGCTTGAAGTATCAAACCATTTTTTTCAAACAAAACAGCATTTTCTTTCATTGCTACCAAGAACTCTTCCGCTGCCTGGTCACCTTCGGTAATCCGGATAGCGGTTATAAAAGCTTGGAAAGATGCATTGGTTGGTGCAATTGCAATGCGACCTTTCCAGCTTGGATCCATCAGGTCTTTATAGGAAGTCGGAAGTTCCGTTACCTTTGCAGGATCTACTACCAACACTCTTGCTCGACCAGACACTCCAATCCATTGCGAGTCTTTCGACTTATACGATGCATCAACTAAGTCAGTTATGTCTGTTGATAGAGATTTGGTTAGACCCTCTTTAGCAAGAGCCCCGAGTGCACCGGCGTCCTGGGAGAAAAACACGTCCGCTTGAACGTTGGAGCCTTCTTCAAGAATTTGGGCTGCTAACTCGGCCGAGTCACCGTATCGAACGCTTACCTCGATACCTGTTTCTTGTGTGAAGGTATCAAGCAGTTCAGAAATTAGGGTTTCACTTCGACCTGAATAAATAGTTATTGACTCCGCGGAGTCAGTTGGTGCTGTAGCACAGCCACTGAGGGCGATTATGGGAGCTAGCGCGAGCGCGACTAGACCGTATTTATTTTTCTTCTTATTCAATTGGCACTACTTTCAGTTTCGGATCGAATGTCATTTCGACCGTCTGGTTTGCCCGGTAGCAGCTGCCACTAGGACTTCTTGGGCCTTAAGAGTTTTTGGTTGACTCTTCTTCGCCCTCTTCTTCGTCGTAGAGGTCGGCCCACTTGTCTTCGTAGTCAGGCTCAGCTGAGCCTGAAGGTGCAGTGAGTTCTTTTTCCAGCGCGCTGTAATCGGTAGAAGGGCTGAAGTACTTCAGCTCGCGAGCTACTTTGGTGTGTTTTGCTTTTTGACGGCCACGCCCCATGGCGAGACCCCCTTTTTTGTCTTGGCCACGCCGATTAAGGCGCAGAATCGATGAAATCTAGTCCAAGTTTAGCATCCAGGTACCCCGTTTGGTCTAGAGCAATATTGACGCTGTGAGGAAGCTCACAGCTGGAATCAACAGATTCAAAACAATATTCAGTGAAGCTAAAGCCAATTCCTTCTTGGCAAATAAGTTGTTTGTTTGAGCTGCAAAAGTAGAAAAAGTTGAAAGCCCTCCTGCTAACCCAACAACTAACCAAGCAGATTCAATTGATCCAGCAACGGCCAAACCAGCGATAAATGACCCAATTGAGTTAGCAAGCAGGATTCCCCAAGGTAGCTTGCCAGACCAAGTACTTAGCCAATATCTAGCTACTGCTCCAAAGCCTCCGGCTATGGCCACTAAAACAAAACTCGTTGCAAGCGTCATTTGGTCCTCCTGCCTGCAACGATCAAACCCAAACGGTAAGCGGCAACACCTATTACTAGTTGCAAAAAGACAAGTAGCCAATAAATTGGCCCAGCAGTGGATAACCCAAGATCAGCACCTGCGGTAATTACTGCCAGGCCGCTCATTGTTGTGAAGCCGCCTAAGAACCCAACACCCCAAAAGGACTGTTTAGCTTGCCCGGAAAAGTATTTGTGGACGCTGACAAAACCCAACAGGGCAGCGCCCAAAAGATTGACGATGCTGGTGACGATTATTTGCCCCTGAGGCAAATTGCCAAGCAGGATTTCGACTGTGTAGCGAAGTAAAGTACCCAATGCCCCGCCAGCAAAAACTAGCGGGAGCAATTTTCTCGAAACCATGGGCATGGGGTAGATGCTACCCGCACATGGTGGCTCCGACCGGCGTCGATCCGGTGACCTAACGATTTTCAGTCGTTCGCTCTACCAACTGAGCTACAGAGCCTTGGGTGGTCAAGC
>JBIIQS010000069.1:0-4425 GCA_044341965.1 Rhodoluna sp. | reverse complement strand
TCCCGTAATTGAGCTTGATGCCACAAATCAGACAGACCTAAAAGAACTATCTGCTCGCATCTCGGCCCATTTTGATTCCATTGACGGAATCGTTCACGCCATTGCATTTGCACCCCAAACCGCACTGGGCGGAAACTTCTTGGAAACCGAATGGCCAGATGTTTCAACAGCGGTAGAAGTTTCCGCTTACTCATTGAAATCGATCACAATCGCGGCAAAGCCAGTTCTCAAGAATCCTTCTTCCATCGTTGGTCTAACCTT
This sequence comes from Rhodoluna sp., assembly GCA_044341965.1. Lineage (GTDB taxonomy): Bacteria > Actinomycetota > Actinomycetes > Actinomycetales > Microbacteriaceae > Rhodoluna. The sequence continues at coordinate 4,164 of JBIIQS010000069.1, read as the reverse complement.
CGACGCTCGTGTTTCCTGGCCGGTTTATGACTGGATGGGTGTTGCGAAAGCTGCATTCGAAGCTACCGCTAGATATCTTGCAAGGTATCTAGGCAAAGACGGTATCCGAGTGAATCTGATCTCCGCTGGACCGCTTCGAACAACTGCAGCAAAAGGTATTCCTGGCTTTGCAACCATGGAGGAGCTTTGGACTGACCGCGCACCACTTGGTTGGGACCTCACGAACACAGAAACAGCAGCTAGAGGAGTAGTTGCCCTGCTTTCTGATTGGTTCCCCGCCACAACCGGTGAGATGATTCACGTCGATGGTGGTCTTCACTCAACTGGAGCGTAGTTCAAGCACCGAAATAAGTGGCTCTAATGAATCTCCTTCGATGATCAGATCGGCGTGATCTCGAAGGATATCTTTTGGCCTAAAAGCTACTGCGAATCCCGATGCTTTGAGCATTTGGATATCGTTTGCCCCATCTCCAACTGCCACAGTGCTAGAAACTTCAAAACCAAACTCTCCAGCCCAATCAAGCAACGTGCGTGCCTTCACTTCCGCATCGACAATGTCCCCGATAATCTCGCCGGTAATGACACCGTCTTCAATCTCTAGATTGTTTGCTTTGAAAAAATCCAAACCGAGCTTGTCTGCTAGTGGTTCAAGAATCTGCGAAAAGCCTCCGCTAATTGCTCCAACCATTCCGCCATATTTGTGAACGGCGCCAACAAGCTCAGGAACGCCATCTGTCACCCTGATTTCACCTAGAAGTTCTTGAAAGACCTTTGCATTTAGGCCCTCTAATAATCCAACGCGTTTTAGCAGCGCATCACGAAAATCAATCTCGCCGGCCATCGCCTGATCGGTGAGGATCTTCACTTGGTCTCTTAGACCGACTCTTTCAGCGAGCAGCTCAATGACTTCCTGCTCGATCATGGTCGAGTCGACATCGAGTACTACTAGGTACTTCTTCACTCTGATACCTGTGAGATATTCAAAATTCTTATGGAAACCATAACTCGATGTTAGAGCAGTCCAAGGCTCAGGCAGGTCATCGATTATGCTGATTTACATGAGCAGGGTTTTGGATTTCAATAACATCACGGTTAGTCGAGATGGTAAGCCAATAATCAACAATCTTGATTGGCAAGTTGAATCAAATCAGCGCTGGGTCATCATTGGCCCTAACGGGGCGGGAAAAACAACACTGCTTAGAGTCGCGGCCGCACAAATCCAACCGACGACGGGAACTGCGAAAATTTTGGGTCACACCCTCGGTTCTGTAGACGTATTTGACCTCAAGACAAGGATTGGTTTTGCTTCAAACGCCCTGTCGCAACACATACCCAACTCCGAGACGGTCCTTGATGCGGTTATGACGGCTAGCTACGGAGTAACCGGTCGTTGGAATGAGAAGTACGATGATGTTGACAAACGTCGGGCTAATCGAGTCCTGGCGGAGTGGCAGCTCGATGGCTATGGCGACAGGCCCTTCGGGACTCTCAGCGATGGTGAGAAGAAGCGAGCACAGATCGCTAGATCAGTAATGACTGATCCAGAGCTTTTACTTCTCGATGAGCCAGTAGCCAGTCTCGATATGGCAGCCAGGGAGCACACCATTGAGGTTCTTTCGAGCTACGCTCAGGCTCCAACCGCACCGGCAATAGTTATGGTCACCCATCATATCGAGGAGATTCCTAAGGGCTTTACACACGCGCTTATCCTAGGCAAGGGCCAAGTTTTTGCTGCTGGGGAGCTCGCTGGCACCATCACAAGCGAGAAGGTGACACAGGCTTTTGGCTACCCACTGCAGGTCACCGATGAATCTGGGAGATTCCGCCTTAGGCCAGGAAAATAACCGCTAGTTATCCAGTTTTGCCTCTGGTATAGTTGTCAAGTTGCCATAAGGGCAAAAAATCCTTGAACCAAAGAAAGATCTCCCATGAAGTCAGAAATTCACCCAGACTACCAGGCAGTTATATTCCGTGACCTTGCCTCTGGTGAGAGCTTCCTAACACGCTCAACGCTTACTAGCGCAAAGACTTTGAAGTGGGAAGACGGAAAGGAATATCCAGTTTTCGATGTTGAAATTTCTTCAGCTTCGCACCCTTTTTACACCGGTAAGCAAAGAATTATGGATGCTGCTGGACGAGTAGAGAAGTTCAACTCTCGTTACAAGAACTTTGGCTCCTAAAGCTTTACTGGCCAACCTCTTACAACCGTAAAGTCTGGAGAGCTCTTTCTCCGAAAAATCTCATAAGAATCGTCTTGACTGACGCTCCACACTTTCTGAAGATCATGTAGCTCAAAAACATCCGAAGGTAACTTAGCCGCGTGCTTGAGAGCTATAGCCTGAGCAACCTTGCCAGCCGCTATCGCGTCCGCCGTAGCATTGTGGGCATCAGATAGCTGGACCCCATAAACCGAAGCGGCTATCTGCAATGTTCGCTTTCCAGATCGGTACTGATCGACGAACTTATCCAAAACCAAAGGATCAATGATTGGCTTTGGGTCAGAAAGTGGCTCTAAACCATTTCTAAGAGCTTCGTAATGCAAAATTGTGAAATCATAGGGTGCGTTGTATGCAACGACGGGGATACCTGCATTAAAAAAGCCACGAAGAGTTTCCAGAATCTCAGATACTACATCTTTGCTATTTCGGCCGCGAGCTCGTGCAATCTCGGTAGTTACACCATGGACATTTGAAGCAGCCGTGGGAATCTCAATACCGGGATCTGCTAGCCACTCAATGTTGGAGCCAGTGACCTGACCCTGCTCGTCTATGGCAACAGCGCAAGCGGTAACTATCCGAGCTTGTTCAAGGTCGAGACCCGTTGTCTCCAAGTCAAATACTGCGAGGGACTTTGCCCAAGGAAGTTGGTCACCAAGGTCAAAGCTCAACTGTTCATTCACACTAGAAGGATAGGGTGCAAATCAGTACTCGTTTGGGATTACTCATAGCCAGTTATCGAGCCTGATTAGACTTGTGACGTGTTGTCAGAGGAATTGACCAAGCAGGCTCGGCTGCGCGGACTCAGGCGAACTCTGACACTCTCTGGGAAAGAATTCGTCTACTACGACTATCCGTCAAGACACGACAACCGTGAGACGATTGTGATGATCCACGGCTACAGGGGGAATCATCGAGGGCTCGAGGCAATTGTCGGAGGTCTTGGGGACTACCGAGTAATTGTTCCGGATCTTCCAGGCTTTGGTGAATCTTCAGAGCTAACGAGTGTGCATAACTTGGATGCCTATGCAAACTGGCTAGGGCTATTTCTTAGCGAGCTTGGACTAATAGGCACTGCAAATCTGGTCGGGCATAGTTTTGGCACTTTGGTAGTAGGTCGCTACGCAGTAACTAGACAATGCAAATCGATTGTCTTGATCAATCCAGTCTCGGGTCCAGCGCTTTCGGGTCCTAGAGCCTTCCTAACTCAAATCACCTCCGCTTTCTACCACCTAAGCAATTTGCTTCCCGAATCAATCGGGGGATGGCTCCTTCGAAGCCCCATTGCGGTAATGGTTATGAGCACTGTTTTGGCCAAGACAAAGGACCGAAATCTTCGCAGCTGGATACACAAGCAGCATCTTTCAAACTTCAGTGACTTTGCTTCGGTAAGGGTAGCCACCGAAGGCTATGACGCCTCTATTTCAAGTAACTTATCGGTAATGGCGCCTTCAATCACGACTCGGGTTCAAATTGTTGCAGCGGAATTGGATGACATCACAGCGATTGAGGTTCAGCGCGAGGTTGTGAAGCTCTACCCAAGGGCAAAACTAGTTGAGATCAAGAATGTTGGCCACTTGGTACATTACGAAGCCCCAGAGCAAGCTGCCAGTTTCATTTCGGCCTTTATAGAAGAACCAAAATGAGTCTTTTCTTCGACTGCAGGTTTATTCGGGTTGATCATCACGATGGAATCTCTCGATTCTCAAGCGAGCTATTTCGATCAATTTCAAAGACAACATCGGTGACAGCTCTGATCTGTGACAAACAGCAGCTCAAAGAACTACCCCAAGGGATTCAATACTTGTTGGTTAACGATCCAAAGAATGCTTTGCTGGAGCTCCTTTTGCCAGGAAAACTAAACAAGCAAGGTGCCAGTGTTGTTTTCTCACCCATGCAAACTATGGGCTCTTTGGGCAGGAAGTACAAATTGATTCTCACTCTGCAT
>JBIIQS010000068.1:0-4429 GCA_044341965.1 Rhodoluna sp. | reverse complement strand
GATTTTTGCTGCGCCGTGATGTGGATAAACGACGGTTTCGCCAACCTCGAACTTCATGTGTTGGATTCCCTTCAGAAACCACTATTTTACCACAGCTAAGGCCTTTATTCCTGCCGTAAACTAGGAAGTAATGCCCAATTAGGAGGATCATTGCTAGTTCGTCGGATAACAATCGCTTTGGCCGCCACAGCCTTGACACTTGGCTTGAGCGCCTGCAGCCTGACCGGCAACGTGGCTTCCTTGGACCCTTACTCCCCCAGCGACGGCCAGCAAGTTGACCTTGAATCTGTGAAGGCTCGCAACTTTATCTACCTGGTGGGCGAAAGTGGTCGAGGCTTCTTGATTGGCTCCTTGGTGAGTACAGCAACTTCCGATATTCGAGTGAAGCTTCAGTACGTGGACCCAGTAACCGATGAGCGATCTGACGTCTTCTTTGAGGTTCCAGCCGGATCCAAAATTGACTTTGGCTATAACGGAAACCCCGCGGTCGAGCTTCCAGTTGTTGAGGTTCCAGGTCAAACTGCAAAGTTCTTCTTGTTGGAAAGTGACAGTATTAGCGGAACAATCCTAGTGCCAGTTTTGGATGGAACCCTTTCTGAATATCAACTGCTTCTAGAGCAGCTAGAAGCGCAGCAGCCCGAAGAGGCCGAAGCGAACTAAACTTCGAGCTTGTAACCCAAGCCTCGAACAGTCTGAATGTACTTGGGTCTAGCAGGGTCTTCTTCAACTTTTGAGCGCAGCCTCTTGATGTGAACATCTAGGGTCTTGGTGTCGCCAAAATAATTTGATCCCCAGACGCGATCAATAATCTGGCCTCGGGTCAAAACGCGATTTACGTTTTCCATCAATAGCTCAAGTAGCTCAAATTCTTTGAGTGGCAAAGTCAGCGCATTCCCATTTAGCGTCACCACATGGCGATCAGAATCTAAGCGAAGCTCACCAGCAATCAGCACTGACTCAATTGTTATTGGAGGCTCTACTTGTCGTCTTAGGACAGCCTTAATCCTGGCTAGAAGTTCCCTCGTTGAGTAAGGCTTAGTGATGTAATCGTCTGCTCCGATTTCCAGACCAACAATCTTGTCAATTTCAGAGTCTTTGGCTGTGAGCATGATGATTGGAACATTAGAGCTTTGTCTAATCTGTTTGCAAACCTGGTTGCCATCAATTTTTGGAAGCATGAGATCCAAAAGGATTATGTCCGCACCTGATTTTTCAAAGACCTGTATTGCTTCTTCGCCATCTACTGCTATCGATACATCGTGGCCCTCTTTTTCGAGGAAAAACACCAGTGCCTCCCGAAGGGACTGCTCATCTTCAACAACCAAGACTTTGGCCATTACTTTCCTTCCCTAACTAGGTCGATGGTTCCGGTAGACGGATCCGAGGCTGTTGCCAGCGGAACTCGAAGGGTAAAGGTAGATCCCACGCCCACCTGAGAGAACAGCTTGATTTCTCCACGGTGAATCTTGGCAACGTGCTTCACGATGCTAAGACCAAGACCAGTGCCGCCGGTTTCTCTTGATCTTGAAGGGTCAGCTCGGTAGAAGCGTTCGAAAATTCGTTGCTGGTTTTCAGGGGAAATCCCCGCGCCCGAGTCAGTGACGGTGATTTCAGCAATAGATTCTTTGGCGCTGCAGCCAATTCCAACACTGGTTCCAGGTTCGGAGTAGGTGATGGCATTTTCAATAAGATTTTTTACTGCAGTAATCAACATTTCTTTATTGCCAAAGACTTCAAGCTTAGGAGCTTTCTCTGAATTCAGTCGAATTTTTCTGCTGGCTGCGAGTTGTTCGTTACGATCAATTGCTTCAGCCATCACATCATGTAGGTCCACAATTTCAGCGGAGGCCAGAACCTCTTCAGACTGCAGCCTAGAAAGTTTAATAATGTCTTGGACCAGAAAGGTGAGCCTGCTTGATTCTTTGTTCAAGCTAGAAGCAAACTTGGCCACAGCTGCGCGATCATCGCCGGCTTCTTGAATTGCTTCAGACAACAAAGCAATAGCTCCGATAGGTGTTTTTAGCTCGTGGGAGATGTTTTCAATAAAGTCACGTCTAGTTTTGTCCATGCGAATGTCACTTGTCCTATCTTCTAGAACGAGCACCACATAATCACCCTCAACCAGTTTTGCCTTTGCGGCAACCGAGACTCTTTCTTGCGCGAGGCCAACTCTTAGAACGCCTTCGAAGGATTCAATGCTTGATCCCAAACGCGCACGTTTAGCCAGATCGGCGATCTCAGCATGAACGAGCAAGCCGCGTGCAACGAGACCAAAAGATTCAGCCCAGCTGTTTGTGCCGACGACTCTATTGGATCCGTCGAGCACAATCCCTACTGAACCCATTAACTCGAGAACTTCTGCAACTAGGTCTGGAAATGAATCTGGTTCCGCCTCGATAACCCGTGACGTTCTTTTTCCAAGAAACCATCCAAAAGTAGCGCCGACCGCTAGGGCCACGACTCCACCAAGGATGATTAGTTCAACGCCCAATGTGTTCACATTGTTAACCATATGACCCGTGAAACCGCTCAAAGTGCCAAAAACCTCCAAAATAGAGGTAATTTTGAACTGGGTTTGGTGTTTATTTGGCTCCCGTTAACCATCGGGTGGGATATTCACTAAGTAAATCCAAGAAGGGAAACAGCAATGCGCGAGGTATTTCAAAGCGAACTCCAAGAGGTTCAGGAGCGCCTGGTCGAGATTTCCCAGTCGGTAGCCATAATCATCGAGAAGGCAACCAAGGCTTTCCTCACCAACGACGTAGCCCAAGCCGACGAGGCTCTAGCCCTGTCGGAATCAAATGAAGAACAGGCTCTAGCTCTTGATGAGCTAGTCATCAAGATTCTTGCTCGGCAGTCACCTGTTGCCAGGGATCTCAGGATTCTAGTTTCAGCACTTCGAATTAGCGCGAGCTTAGAGCGAATGGGTGCACTAGCTAGCCACATTGCTTCGATTGCTCGTTACCGCTACCCCGGGTCTGCTGTGCCAGACGCTCTACGAAAGACTTTTGAAGAAATGGGTGCATTAGACATCCAGCTTGCAAAGAAACTATCTGAGGTTTTGCAAAATGCCGATGTTGAGCTGGCTCGCGCGATTAAGTCCGAAGACGAGAGAGTAGACGAATTACACAAGAGCGTCTTCGATGTCGTTTTGGCAGATAACTGGAAAGAGAACGCTATGTTCACAGTTGACGTGACCTTGGCAAGCCGTTACTTCGAGCGATTCGCGGACCACGTCGTAGACATTTCAGCCAAAGTCACTTACCTCACCACCGGTGAGTGGAACGACACTGAATAGTAGTTTTTACTTTTTTCCTTGATTAGCAACAGCGGCCTGACCGGCTGCTGCAGCTGCGGGATCTAAATACTCCCCGCCTTTAACCACGGGCTCGAAGTTAGCGTTTAGTTTGTAAAGCAAAGGCATTCCGGTTGGAATATTTAGCTCAGCGATGTCTCCATCAGAAACCCCATCAAGTAGCTTCACAAATGCGCGCAGTGAGTTTCCGTGAGCGGTAACCAAGACGGTTTTACCGGCTCCAAGATCTAATTTGATTTCTTCCCAGATTGGAAGAAATCTAACCAAGACGTCTTTGAGGCATTCGGTCCGAGGAAGATCGCTACCTAAATCCTTGTAACGCTTATCGCCTGACTGGGAGTACTGGTCCCCATCCTCTATTGGAGGTGGGGGAACATCAAAGCTTCTGCGCCACAGCTGGAATTGCTCAGGGCCGTACTCTTCGAGAGTTTGAGCCTTGTCTTTGCCCTGCAAAGCTCCGTAGTGACGCTCATTCAGTCTCCAAGAGCGCTTGACGTCAATCCAACCTCGATCGGCGGTATCCAAAGCAATGTTTGCGGTGTTGATGGCACGCTTCAATAAAGAGGTATAAAGCAGGTCTGGCTCCAGGCCTGACTCGGCGAGCAATTCTCCTGCTCGCTTGGCTTCTTGCCTACCCTGGTCACTGAGGTCAACGTCCACCCAACCTGTGAATAGGTTCTTTTGGTTCCAGGTGCTGTTTCCGTGGCGGAGCAAGATCAGTGTGTGCTGGTTAGTCATTATTCTCCAAGTTTAGGCGCTTTACTGGCGCCACCAAGTTTGAGGCGAGGAAGTTTAGGAACCTCAACCACCTTGCCGGCTGACTGCGGAACAATGATCTCCTGAGTGGCCGCGATCATTCCCCCGCTGGAGCTGACTTCCAGAGCTGCATCCTCTGCTACCGAACGAGAAATAACCGCAAGGGCAATCGGTCCCATTTCAAAGTGCTGTGCGGCAGAGGTTACCTTGCCAACTATTTTTTCCTGGCCAGAGACTCGAACCTCGTCTCCAACATCTGGAAGTGAATGCTCCGAGCCATCCAAGTGCAAGAAAGTCAGTCTTCGTGGCGGATGACCGAGGTTGTGAACCTTTGCAACCGATTCTTGACCTCGATAG
>JBIIQS010000067.1:0-4433 GCA_044341965.1 Rhodoluna sp. | reverse complement strand
TTCATCAAGTCGGTAAGAGTTCTTACCTTCAAAGACGTAAACGTCGAAGAGCTATCAGGCAAAGCCTACGAACTACCTAAAGAATTGGCCGTCGGCGAGTAGTTTCTCCACAGCTCTAGTTTTTTTAAACATCCGAAGCTAGCTTCTTGGAATAGTTCTTCCATGCCAATCCTTAGTGATCTAGAACTAATTGAACTCACCCACAGCTTTCAACAAGGTACCTATTCAAGAAAGCGAGCCTTGGACCTCGTCGCGGCAGCTACCATCAGCATAGTTACTGAGCCAGGCGATCGAATGGCAGGAGCGCTAGCCAAATCATTAGGAACACAAGGATTGCTTGCGCTTTTGATTGACGGCTTTGAGCCTTCCAGGGTTCTTAAAGCTGTTAATCAGGCAAGCGCGGCAGATTACCTGGCAGATGTTTTTGGTGATTTACCAGGAACAATAAGTGACTCTAGGCAACGCTGGCTTCCAAGATTTTCTAAACAGGCGATAGTGAATCTGTTTCAGAGAGCAAAGCAGCTAGATCTTTCCTTGTTGCTGCAAGGTGACGATGACTGGCCGATCGGATTGAATGATCTAGAAGAAGGTGCGCCAGCGCTCATTTATGTCCAGGGAAACTACAAGTTACTGGGCGGCCTAGCTAAGGCAGTATCAATTGTTGGCTCACGAGCTTGCACCGAATACGGTGCAAAAGTTACAACAAAATTGGTTTCCGAACTTGCATTTCATAAGCGCCCAACCGTCTCCGGGGGAGCTATCGGAATAGATAGTCAGGTTCATAGCCACAGCCTAAGAAATTCGCTACCAACGGTTGCAGTTATGGCAGGAGGTCTAGATCGAATGTACCCAAGTTCAAACTCAAAGTTATTTCAAACCATTGCCAGAAAAGGCGTTTTGATTGCAGAGCTAGCTCCAGGGGTCGCGCCAACTCGTTGGCGCTTTCTACAACGAAACAGATTGATCGCTGCTCTCACTCCAACAACCGTTGTTGTTGAAGCTGGAATTCGATCCGGCTCGATACGCACAGCACATAATGCCATCGAACTAGATCGGGAACTGTTTGCAGTTCCTGGACCATTGACGTCAGCATCTTCTGCTGGAACAAACTCTTTAATTGCCGAGGGAAAAGCAAAGGCTTTGATTGACACCAAATTGATTACCTCCAATGTTATCGAGCAAGCAAGATTTCAAGACGGCTCCGCATTGATGGTCCGAGCTCAAGATGCCCTTCGAGACCTCAGGCAGGCAACGGTTGAGCAAATTGCAAAAGCTGCCGGGCTAACACTGTTTGAGCTAAACCTGGCTCTGGAAGAACTAAAGGCTCGGAATCAACTCACCATCGTTCAAGATTCTTCAGGGTCGCTACATTACGCTTTGAAATATGCCAACAGAGCTCGAATACCTTCGCGATCAGTTCAGCCTTGACCTAGAAAACGGCAAAGGCTTCTCTCCAAATACGGTCAAGGCGTACATCTCTGACGTAACGGATCTGTTCGAATTCATGGAGTCAAAGAAGCAATCAGAGATTCAGGACATCGATCTTGAGCTAGTTAGAGACTGGCTCTGGCGAGTGAGCGAAAAGGGTTTAGCTAAGACAACTCTGGCTCGAAAGAGTGCCGCGGTAAGGGCCTTCACTGCCTGGTTATTCAAGAACGACAAACTTGAAATCGACCCCGGCCTCAAACTTCGATCCCCCAAAGCATCCAGAACTCTACCCAAGGTTCTTTCGCGGGAGGCGATGTCTGGAATTTTTGATATTCTTGAGCCGCTTGCGACGCAGGAAAATCCAACTGGGATAAGTGATTTGCTGATGGTAGAAATTCTCTACGGTAGCGGTATTCGAGTTAGCGAGCTAGTGGGTCTAAACCTTGATGACATTGACTACGGCAGAAAGATTCTTCGAGTCACCGGTAAAGGTAACAAACAGCGGATGGTTCCCTACAGCGATCCTGCAGGCGACGCACTAGCCAAATGGATTCGTGATGGTAGAAATCAGTTTGTGAATGAGACCAGTGGCAATGCGCTCTTGATCAGCTCAAGAGGAAAGCGAATTGGCGTTAGACAGGTTTACGCGCTGGTAGCTGGTCTATTGGCAGACACAGCGGTGGGCGCTGCCGGACCACACGCTCTCAGACACAGCGCAGCAACACATTTGCTTGATGGCGGCGCAGATCTTCGCGCAGTTCAAGAGCTTCTTGGCCACTCTTCGCTAGCGACCACGCAGATTTACACTCATGTATCTGTCGATCGCTTGAAGCAGGGTTACCTAAAGGCTCACCCGCGGGCTTAGTTTGGCTCAATCCAGGGAAGAAGCCTTGAGGGGGCAAGTTCGCCTGTGAACCAAAGAGGCGAGAGGTATTCACCGTCTTTTCTCGTTGAGAAGTGAAGACAGAAAGAATCTGGGCAGTGCTGCAGATAGTCCTGATCCGCTTCACAAACTTCTGCAACTAATTCCCCAGTTGCTACTTCTTGACCTACAACCAATGAACTACAAACTGGCTCATACGAGCTAACAAGATTTCCTTCGTGCGACAAACTAAGAACTGGTCTGTCGACCACCTTTCCTACAAGACTCACTGTGGCATCCGAGGGTGCAAAAACTCCTTGCCCAAGGGTTACTTGGTAGTCAACGCCGCGATGACCTGATCCATAGGCTGTATCCGCTGCTTTGTAGCTGTTTACTAGCTGTGATCCGATAACCGGCGGGACCCAGAATGTTTCGCTTCCAAGGCTCGGGGAGGGCACCAACCACGTCACACTCAGTGTCAAAAAGCCTGCAAGCTGCAGAACAGCAATTTTTTGGGGTTCAATCACCTTCCTAATGTGCTTGATTCGCGCGCGTATTGGCTTGGGTCGCAGCAATCTGGGGAAAACTCGGGCTGGCAGGAGGCGATTGTGGGCTGGTAAGCTTGAGGACAGCGGCATTCTCGCTAAAAATCTTTGATTTTGAGATGTCGACTTCGCGTGCCGACCAAGATGGTTCTCACTCAGTGGCCCTAAAAAGCTCGTGAGAAAAATCCGGCACCAGGGGTCATTGGCAACCGCCAATAACCATTAACTGAGTGGGCGCTTAATCGCGCCGAAAGGAAGTTCGACTCATGTCAGTCGTAACCACCCGTCAGCTGCTAGACAGCGGCGTACACTTTGGGCACCAGACCAGACGCTGGAACCCGAAGATGAAAAGATACATCCTTACCGATCGTTCTGGAATCTATATCATCGATCTGCAGCAGTCGCTTGCAATGATCGACAAAGCCTACGAGTTCGTGAAGAACACTGTTGCAAACGGTGGCTCAGTTCTTTTCGTGGGAACCAAGAAGCAGGCTCAGGAAGCAATCATGTCCGAGTCATTGCGTGTTGGTCAGTCATACATCAACCAGAGATGGTTGGGTGGACTACTAACTAACTTCCAAACTGTTGGCAAGAGACTTGCTCGCATGAAGGAACTAGAGACCATGGACTTCAACGACGCATCGAAGTCTGGACTAACCAAGAAGGAACTTCTTATTCTTCGCCGCGAGAAGGACAAGCTAGAAAAGTCCCTAGGTGGTATCAGAAACGTAACCAAGACCCCTTCAGCGATTTGGGTAGTTGATACCAATAAGGAACATCTTGCAATTACCGAAGCCAAGAAACTTGGCATTCCAGTTATTGGAATACTAGACACCAACTGTGACCCAGACGATGTAACCTACGGAATCCCTGGAAACGATGACGCCATTCGCTCCATTCAGTTACTAACTCGCATCATTGCGGACGCAGTTGCTGAGGGACTTATTGCTCGTCACTCCAAGCCAGAAGTCGAAGCTGAGCCACTTGCTGAATGGGAGCGCGAGCTACTAGAGCAGGGCAACAAGACTGACGCGGCTCCACAAGAAGGAGCGAAGGCGTAATTATGGCTAACTACACTGCTGCTGACGTAAAGGCGCTTCGCGAAAAATCCGGAGCCGGAATGATGGACTGCAAGGGCGCGTTAGACGAGGCCGATGGCAATCCAGAAAAGGCTTTTGAGCTTCTTCGCCTAAAGGGCCTGAAGGGTGTTACCAAGCGCGAAGGAAGAGCAACCAGCAACGGCTTGGTTGTTGCCAGGGTTTCCGGTGGAACCGGTTACTTGCTTGAGCTTGCTTGCGAAACTGACTTCGTAGCAAAAGCAGAGCGCTTTGTTGCACTTGGTGAAAAGATTGCTGACGCAATCGTTGCAGCCGGAGCCAAGGATCTTGCTACTGCTTTGGCTGCTCCACTAGATGGCAAGAGCGTTGCCGAAGGAATCAACGACGAAGCCGCCATCTTGGGTGAAAAAGCGGAACTTCGCAGAGTCGCTGTGATTTCAGACGTGGCAGTGGACGCCTACTTACACCGCACCTCAAAGGACCTTCCTCCTCAGGTGGGAGTGCTAGTTGCGTTCGATGGAAACGCTGAAACGGCACATG
>JBIIQS010000066.1:0-4447 GCA_044341965.1 Rhodoluna sp. | reverse complement strand
TGACGCGCTAGAGCGCCAGTACATACAGCGTTATAGCCAGATTGCAATTCCTCCTGAAATGCTGGGCTCCCACATCGGCCCAACCCTGGGTCACATCACCGGAAGAACGCACAAACTATCTTTCAGGGCAATCACAGCGTTATTCGGTCACGCTGGAATCGAATGGGACCTAACTGAAACCAACGAGCTGGAGAGAGCTCAGCTAAAGTCATGGACTGATTACTACAAGAATAACCGTGCTCTAATTCACTCCGGAAAGACAGTACGAGTTGACCAGCCGGACGACTCCGCATTTGTGCACGGTGTAGTTGCCCAAGATAAATCAAAAGCCCTGTTTGCTTTTGTTCAATTACGACCAACTGGTGGGACACTTCCTGGATCTCTAAGATTTGAAGGTCTGGATCCACTTGCAATTTACAAAGTGATTGCTGAACAACCCTGTGGTCCGGCGATGTTTATGTCTCAGAAGTCACCCGGCTGGCTTGAAGGGGCGACACTTACCGGCGCAGCGCTAGCCACAATTGGTTTAAGGCCACCAATCTTGGCACCAGAAAATGCCATTTTGATTTCTCTCGAGAAGGTTTAATCCCAAATACCTCGAAAGCTATGAACGCATCTTGTTTGCAAGAGGCTGTGGATAATCCTCAATGCTAAATCCCTAAATTAGGCAAGCTAGCCCTTCAAGCTTTGAAGGAGGGAATATGTCATCTTTGGCATCACGCCTATCAGAGCGCGCCCGAAGACAAATTGTTAAATCACAATTGGAGCTTCAAGATGCAATAGATGGTGTTCTAGATATGTCTATAGAACAGGACTCCGCCAGTCATGAATCAGTGAATGAATCCCTACTTCGGTCAGAAATCCAAGATCAACTATCCGGCTACGGACCACTGCAACCTCTCCTGGATGATCCAGCAATCGAAGAGATTTGGATAAACACCACAACTGAGATTTTTGTTGCCAAATCTGGCATCACCCAGAAGCTTGAAATTTCAATACCCCAAGAACTCTTGGCAACTCTGGTTGAAAAGATGCTTCGAGCAACAGGTAGGAGAGTTGACCGCTCTTCGCCGTTTGTCGACGCTTCGCTTGAAGATGGCTCAAGACTGCATGTTGTGATTCCCGACATCACAAGAAACTCATGGAGCATCAATATTCGTAAGTTCCCAAGAAGCGTCTATAGCCTCGAAGATCTAGTTCAGATCAAGTCAATAACTTCAGCACAGTCAAATTTCCTGAAAGACGCAGTCACCGCGGGAAAGAATATTCTGGTTTCTGGTGCCACTCAGGCTGGTAAAACGACTTTGCTTTGCGCGCTGCTAAACGAGGTTGCCAAAAGTAACCGAATAGTAACTGTTGAAGAGACCTTTGAAATCAGAATTGATAGCGCCGACTGGGTTGCCATGCAGACCAGGCAGCCAAACCTGGAGGGCGTAGGGGAAATCTCTTTGCGCAGGTTAGTAAAGGAAGCTCTTCGAATGCGGCCCGGTCGAATAGTGGTAGGCGAGGTCAGAGAAGCAGAGAGTTTTGACTTACTGATTGCTTTGAATTCAGGTCTTCCTGGATTGTGCACAATTCACGCTAACTCCGCCAAGGATGCGGTGAACAAACTCTGCACGTTACCTCTTTTGGCAGGCTCAAATATTTCTGCTGAGTTTGTTAACCCCACTGTCGGTTCATGCATCGACTTTGTGGTTCACTGTCAGATGCTTTCCTCAGGTAGTCGCAGAGTTCAAGAGATTGCGAGTGTTAGCTGGGATCTGCAAACTAACGGTCTTGAGGTTAATCAGGTGAAGCTGTGAGAATTTTAGTGCTGAAGCTTCAGGCAGCGGGGCTTGGTCATTACCGGCCCTGGCACATTGTTATTTCAACAGCATCGGTTGCCGCAGTTGTTGGTAGCTGGGCTCAGCTCACTTTCCAAGTCCTTGGACTTAGCTTCTCTATAGCAATTGCAGTAATTGGACTGAGTTTCGAATTTATAAGCCTTCGTGCAAAGACTAGAGGTGATGCAATCGCAAAACTGTGGCCAGAGGTGATTGAGTCGCTTCAGTCTGCCGCAAAAAGCGGAATTGGTCTCATTGACTCGATAAGTGAAGTTGGGGAGTCTGGACCATGGCAAATACGAAAACATTTTGCAAACTTCGTTGAGCGGATTGATAGCGGTCAAAGCTTTGATGACTCTCTGACTGAGCTCAAGACTGAACTAGGACAACTCCATGCTGATCGATTGATTGAACTTCTCCGAATAGTCCACTTTTCTGGCGGTGTAGGTTACCTCGAGTCACTAAGTGCACAAGTAAAAATCAGCAGGTCAGAAATTGCAACCTGGGGAGAGCTTGAATCTAAGCAAGGCTGGGTTACCGGAACGGCGAAACTTGCGCTAGTTGCACCGTGGATAATCGTTCTATTCTTGGCAAGTAGACCCGAAAACGTTGAGATTTATAACACCAATGAGGGCCTAACAATTTTGCTTCTCGGTCTAACAGTTTCTCTAATTGCCTATCGCCTGATTGTTTTATTGGGTAATTTGGAAAAACCTAAGCGGGTGTTTGTGAATTGAACTCCGCACTATTAATCTCAATAACTTTTGGGCTTGGCGTATCGGGTGTGGTTTACAACTTCATTGGGTCCAAACGACTAAGTCTTATTAGGCGAATAGGTTTCGCAACAAAATCAAAACCTGCCACAGTAAGCAGTTCAAGCATCCAGAAATTGGTGGAGCGTCTTGGGAGAAAACTTCAAGCCAAGAGCTCGCAGAAGATTTCTCAGGCTCTTTTTGAATTGCCTGAGATTTTAGAACTATTGGTAGTGAGCCTTCGCTCGGGCTTAGGCATCTACCAAAGCCTTCAGATAGTGGTGCCCCGAGCAAGAGGGGAGTTGGCCCGAGAGCTTGCGAAATGCCTAACTGCTGTCAATTACGGTGCAGCCTTAACTGACGAGATCAGAAAGATCCCCAAATCCTTAGCTCATCCACAGTTTGCCGAATTTGCAAACAAGATCGCGATGTCACTAACACGGGGAACACCGCTAGCGAAGATGTTGGAAGACCAAGCCAGTAGTGCCCGTTCCGAGATCAGGAATCAGCTCTTGAGGCAAGCAGGTAGGAACGAGACCAGAATGCTGGTTCCGCTAGTCTTCTTGATCTTGCCAGTGATTGTTCTATTTGCAATTTACCCAAGCCTGAAGTTACTTAACTTTGGCTTTATCTAAATAAGAAGGAGAGAAAATGAAAAAGAGCATGTTTCGAGATGACTCGGGAGATGTCCCTGGCTGGGTGCTGATCAGCCTAATGACAGCTGGGCTGGTTGTAGTGATGTGGTCCTTTGCGGGCCCGGCACTTCAGGGTGTATTTCAGCAAGCGATGAATCGTGTGGTTAGTTTCTAGAGAACGCGGTTCGGCCATAGCGGATTTTGTGCTGGTGGCTTTTCCGATGCTCGCGTTATTCGTCGGTACGGTTTCCGTAAGTTTTGCTTCATACGCCCGAACTGTGATTCTTGACGCCACTATTGAAGGTGCAAGATTTGCGGCTTTGGCAGATCAAAACACTGCAGCTGGAATTCAAAAGACAAAGCAACTGGTGCAGTCCTCGCTCGGGCGTGCTGTTGTTCTCGAAGTTGTGGCTTCGTCGGTCCGTCTTGGTTCAATTGAGTCAATTCGGTTTGTGTCTAGTGCTGAATTTAACTTGGCGCCAGGAACCAAGATTCTCACAGTAAGTTCGGTGGCTACGCGTGAACTTATTTACTGAAATCATGAGCGATCGAGGCTCGGCGGTCGTTGACTTTATTGGTTTCGGAGTTTTGCTTCAAATACCGGTTTTGATGTTCTCGACTTTCGCGCTTTCTGTTCAGCACCAGCAGTTTGCTCTAGAGGCAATCGCTAGACATGGAATAAGAGCTCACACCCTTGTCCCCGACAGGGGGAACACCACCAGAGTCATTAGTGAACTCGTGGCTGATTTTGGATTGAGGCCATCTGATATTGAATGGAGCCTGAGATGTAATCCCGATCCAAACTGTGTTGAACGTGGATCAATTGCTCTTCTTCAAATCAAGCTAGGAGGTTTGAGTGCGGAGGCTTTGCAGGGCATCTAGATCTAGCGAGCAGGGATCAATGGCGCCGCTTGGCATAGGACTTTCCCTATTGAGTCTAATGACCACTCTGGTTATCTTGGCGTCGGGGAGTCTCTATCTTTCTGAGCGAAGACTGACCTCTGTAGCCGAATCGACAGCTCTTTACGCTCTAGCTAAATCTGATGTCCTATCGAACCAAAGCATTCCTCGTTACGCGGGCGAGTTTTTGGAGATGCATCCACTCAAGGGGCTACAGCAAGTTTCACTTATTGAGGCGAGCTCCAAAGATGGCTTTACGGTTCGCGTAAGGCTGTGTTCGCTTTGGCGACCACTTTTTGATAGCTACATATTTTCAGACGTCGGCATGATCTGCTCT
>JBIIQS010000003.1:0-15441 GCA_044341965.1 Rhodoluna sp. | reverse complement strand
GTCAAGGCTGGTCGCACACACCTCATGGACGCAACCCCGGTAACTTTGGGTCAAGAGTTCGGCGGTTACGCCGCTCAAATTAGATATGGCATCGAAAGAATTCAGGGAACCATCCCCCGCGTTGCAGAAGTTCCACTCGGTGGAACAGCCGTTGGAACCGGAATCAACACCCCAAAAGGTTTCCCACAAGAAGTAATCAAGCTTTTGGCTAAGGCCACTTCTCTTCCGATTACCGAAGCTAGAGACCACTTTGAAGCTCAGGGCGCTAGAGATGCACTCGTAGAAGCATCTGGTGCTCTTAGAGTTTTGGCCATTAGCCTCACCAAGATCAACAACGACTTGCGCTGGATGGGTTCTGGTCCAAACGCTGGTTTGGGAGAGCTTGCTATCCCCGACCTGCAACCAGGTTCTTCGATCATGCCAGGCAAGGTAAACCCCGTAATTCCAGAAGCAGTTTTGATGGTTTGCGCCAGGGTTATTGGAAACGATCAGACCGTGGCCTGGGCTGGAGCCAGCGGAAACTTCGAGCTAAATGTTGCGATTCCTGTGATGGGAAACTCCCTGCTTGAATCAATCAGACTATTGGCCAACGCTTCTAGAGTCCTAGCTGACAAAACAATTGAGGGCCTCGAGGCAAACAAGGATCGCGCGCTTGCCTTGGCCGAATCAAGCCCGGCAATCGTAACTCCTCTAAATAAAGTAATTGGCTACGAAGCGGCCGCCAAGATTGCTAAGCACTCCGTAGAAAAGTCGATCACAATTCGCGAGGCTGTTATTGACCTAGGTTTTGTTGAACGAGGGGAAATCAGCGAAGCTGATTTAGACAAAGCACTGAACGTGCTTTCTATGACCAAGCCCCCACAGTAATCGCTCCAAAAAAACCAGCGATCAAATAGGGGCCCAGCGGCATAGATCCGCCGAGCTTTATTTTTCCCAGTGAAAAAAGCAGAATTGCAACAATCCCAGCCATAAAGAAGCTAATTAGTAGGGCAAGAACCGGAAGCATTGGTGAGTACCAACCAAGAGCCAATGCCATAGCGGACATGAGTTTCACATCCCCCATTCCAAGCAAACCCAAACGATTTATACCCAAAGCAACCAAAAAGGTTACGAGCATTGCCAGATTCGCGACGAGCATGTTCCACCAGATACCGTTTGCAATTCCAGCAGCTATTTGCCCAAGCCAAGTGATTGGGAATGCCGGCAAGACGTATTTGTTTGGCAGGCGGAGCTCCAAAATATCGGTCTTGGCTAGCGGCCAAGCAGTTAGAGCCAGGTAGCCAAGACCGAGTGCTGAAAATAACGAGGCAAGATTTTCGAACACCAGAGCAGAGTATTTTGAAACCGAAGCTAGGGTGAAAACTTATCCCCAGGCAAAACCGATGGGCTTAGGCGCCGAAGCGGCGATGCCTTCTAGTGAAGGCACGAATGGCTCTAAGGAAGTCAACTTTTCGAAAGTCTGGCCAGAGTGCTTCCTCAAAATACAGCTCGGAATTACTTGATTGCCATAGCAAGAAGCCACTTAGGCGCTGCTCCCCCGAAGTTCTAATAATTAGGTCTGGATCTGGTTGATCCGAAGTGTAGAGGTGGGAGGCAATCAACTCAGGCGTTAGAGAGTCTGAAAGCTTAGATAAGTCATCGCCCGAAGCAATCGAGGATTGAACTATAGATCTCATGGCGTCGGTAATCTCCTGACGGCCTCCGTAGCCAATCGCGAGATTCACTGTTGCGCCATCAGTGTTGGCGCTTTCCGCCTCCGATTTCTCGAGGGACTCAAGGAACTCTTTGGAAAGTGCATTGCGATCTCCCATGACCCGGATTTTCCAATTTCCCCTGCTGACCATTTCCTTGGCTAAATCTTCGAGAATTACAAAAAGGTCCTGCAGCTCCTGCTGGCTTCGTTGCTTAAGGTTTTCGGTAGAAAGAAGGTAGAGAGTTATAACCGGAACATTAAGCTCGTCGCACCAGGAGAGAAAATCAAAAATCTTCTGGGCTCCGGCAACGTGTCCCGATTTCGCTTTTGAGCCGTTATTCTTATCAGCCCATCGTCTGTTGCCATCGAGCATGACCGCGATGTGTTTAGGAATGTTTTCTTTATCAAGCTGGCGCTCGATTCGAGCTTCATAAATGCTATAAACGGGATTTCGCACATTCCAAGGTTACCGCTTCAAAACCCATCTATTGTTGAACCATGGTCGAAAAGCAAAGCCCCACAGAACCCATGCACTTGCCGCTGTCCGAAATAACCAAAAGTGACGAAGATCAAAAGCCATCTTGGCGCGGCTGGATCCACACTGGTGTTTTGCCGATAGCCGTTGCTGGTGGTGTGGTGCTTGTCGTATTGGCAGATGGGCTCACGGCAAAAATTGGGGCGGCAATTTTCTTTGCGAGCTCAATACTTCTATTTGGAACCAGCGCTATCTATCACCGCTTTAACTGGAAGCCCAAAGCTAAAAAGGCCCTTAAAAGATTTGATCACGCAAATATCTTCTTGCTGATTGCGGGAAGTTACACTCCCATTACTTTGCTGGCACTACCGCAAGAAAAGGGCCTGTGGTTGATGGTTGCGATTTGGGTGACGGCTTTACTGGGTATTGGTTTTAGGGTTTTCTGGCTCGGGGCTCCGAGGTGGTTGTATGTGATCATTTACATCGTTATGGGTTGGGCTGCGGTTGTTTACCTGCCAGATTTTATCAACGTGAATCTAGCGATGATGGTTCTAATTCTTGCCGGTGGTCTGATGTACACACTGGGAGCGGTGTTCTACGCTCTAAAAAGGCCCAACCCAGTTCCAGGTCACTTTGGCTTCCATGAAATCTTTCACAGCTTCACCGTATTGGCATTTTTGTGTCACTGGACTGCGGTTTTGATTATCTGTCTGAACCCTGTTCCGGGTTCATTTGCCTAACTAGTTTGAGCTAGGCGGAGTCTTACTGGCCTGCTCCTCAAGATCTAACTTCTGAACAATCTCTGCGCGATAGCGAACTCTGCGAACCCTTCGGGTCATGTCAAAGATGATGAAGATTGCGGCGGCGGCCACTCCAAAGGTGGCTAAAAACCCCACTACCCCTGGGCTGTACCAGGTGTCATCAATAACAACGTCACTGGGGGCCTCGGTGGCTAACCAAACTACTAATTGATTCATACTCACAAGTATGAACCACAAACTTCAGTTAACCTTGAATAGTGAGTAAAAACATTGTTCAACAGCGCTACGGTCGCGATCGGCTAAGAAGCCGCGATCGAATTCTTGCCATTTCAATAGCAGCGGTTGCGCTGTCCTCTTTTCTAATCTGGGCAGTGTTTGTAGCCATCGATAATGCCAATCAGGTCACTCACAGAGACATCGCTTACGAAGTAATCGACGAGTACTCGACCAATGTGACCTTTGAGGTTTCCAGAAACCCTGGCCAGGCAGTTAGCTGTGACGTGACGGTTTTGAATCAGTCCTTTGCAATCGTCGGGTTCTTGACCGTGGATGTGGCGGCTTCAACTAGTCGTTCAACTGTGATTTCCAGCACCATTCGCACCACAGAACTGGGCGTCTCGGGCTTGGTTCAAGGCTGCCGCTGAATTAGGCTAGAGAGATTATGTCTGAGACTAACGATGCCAGCTGGCTCACCCAGGAAGCCTACGATCGCCTTGCTGATGAGCTCGAATACCTGCTAACTATTGCTCGCGGCGACATAGCCAAAAGAATTCAAGAGGCGCGCGAGGAAGGTGACCTCAAAGAAAATGGCGGTTACCACGCAGCCAAAGAAGAGCAGGGCAAGATTGAGTCTCGAATAAACAGACTGGAAGAAATACTTGCAACCGCCCAGGTTGGAGAAGCTCCCAAGGCAGCCGGTATCGTCCAGCAGGGACTTGTTATCTCCGTTGAGCTAAATGGCTCCGAAAAGAAGTTCCTTCTAGGAAGCGCCGAGATCAGCGACGAAGACATTGAGGTTTACAGCCCAGATTCTCCCATTGGAAGTGCGATTATGGGCAAGAAAATTGGCGAGCAGCTAGATGTTCACTTGCCGAATGGAAAGACTATCCAGGTCAAGATTCTGGATGTAACTAATAGTTAGTCTTCTCGAGATGGCTGAAGCTTTGGCCGCAACCCTGCTTTTTCCAAAGCCTTTACAACTTCCATCCGATGTTTGTGGCCGCTGGTCTCAACCGAAAGATTTAACTCGACTTCACTAATCTGAAGGCCGTTTCCGTGGCGAGTATGCAAAACCTCAATTACGTTTGCGTGAGCCCCAGCAATCACTTCAGCGGTTAGAGCAAGTTGACCCGGACGGTCTGGAAGCATGACCGAGAAGTTGGTGTAGCGATCAGAAGTTGATAAACCATGGCGAATAACTCTTTGAAGGAGCAGCGGATCCATGTTTCCACCTGACAAGATAGCCACAGTTTTGCCTTTGGCCTTGGCCTTGCCGCTCATAAGAGCCGCTACGGCCACCGCTCCAGCTGGCTCGACAACCTGCTTGGCTCGTTCCAGTAAAACCAGAATTGCCTTCGCGATATCGTTTTCGGAGACCGTTACTACTTTGTCAACATACTTTTTGATTAGCTCAAATGGCACCCGCCCTGGCTTGGAAACGGCAATTCCATCGGCAATGGTCGGGGTGGTTTGAATTTCAGTGACCTTACCGGCTCGAAGAGATGCTGGGTAAGCAGCCGCATGCTCTGACTGCACTCCGATAACTTTGATTTTTCTGCCCTGAGCCGCCGCTGCGAGCTTGGCCGCAACCGCAACGCCAGCAGCCAATCCTCCACCACCAATTGCCACCACAATTGTTGAAACATCTGGATGTTGCTGGAGAATTTCTAACCCAACGGTTCCCTGACCCAGAACCACGTCGATGTGATCAAAGGGCGGGATGAAGATAGCACCAGTGTTTTTGGCTTCCTCTTGTGCAGCCTTGAGGCACTCGGCAAAAGTGCCGCCCTGTTGAACAACTCGTGCTCCATAGTTCCTTGTTGCTTCGACCTTAGGAAGCGAAGCTCCAATAGGCATGTAAACGGTGGCTTTTATTCCAAGTTTTTTTGCAGCTAAGGCAACTCCCTGCGAGTGGTTTCCCGCGGAGGCTGCAATTACTCCTTTTTTCTTTTCGACTGTGGTGAGGTGACTCATCCTGTTGAATGCACCACGCACTTTATATGCGCCGGTTCGCTGAAGGTTTTCACACTTTAGAAATACCTGCTGACCGACTAGGTCAGAAAGAAACTTTGAGTGGAGAGTTGGGGTTTCAATTGCGACTTGCCTCACATTAGCAAGCGCGGTCTCAAAATCAGACAGCGAAGGCACTACCACTGGGGGTTGAGTAGTCATTGGCGCCTTTCGGGGGAAATTACCTAAGACCCAAGTTTAGTTAGATTTGCGGCTAGAACTTAGTGCCCATTGCCTGAATACGTTCGATTCGCTTAGGAATCGGAGGGTGGGTAGAAAACAGCCTCTCAGTGAACCCAGGCTTGATTGGATCATTCATGAACATGTGAGCCATGGAAGCGCTCACTTTCTTCATTGGGCGACCATACTCGCCCAGCTTTTGAAGAGCGCTGGCTAGCCCGTCTGGATAACGGGTGATCTCGACACCAGTTGCATCAGCTAGGAACTCCCGCTGACGCGAAACAGCGGCTGTCACAATCGGACCAATAAACCAAGCAATAACGCTTGCTACTACGCCCACCAAAAGGAATATCGCTCCGGCATTGTCTCTGGATCTACTACCTCCGGCAAAGAAAGCGGCTCTGATGGCAAAATCTGCCAAGATTCCAACAGCGCTAACTAGACCAAAGACGATGGTTGTCACTCGAATGTCGTAATTTCTAATGTGAGCTAGCTCGTGAGCCATAACTCCCTCTAGCTCGTTATCGTCCATGATCACAAGTAGTCCTGTGGTTGCCGCAACAATCGCGTGCTCAGGATCTCGTCCTGCCGCGAAAGCGTTAGGCGCGGGATCGTTGATGATGTACACCTTAGGCATCGGAATACCTTCGGCAATCGAAAGATTCTCAACTGTGCGCCAAAGCCTGGGGTTATCAGACTTCTGTATTTCGACGGCTCCAGTAAGTCCAATCGCTATCTTGCCAGCCATGTAGTACTGGAAAATTGTGTAAACCAAAACAAAGCCAACAACAAATAGTGCCGAGGATCCGTTACCGGAAGCTGTGCCCCACCAAATTGAAACGGCACTTAAGAGCGCGACAAACAACACAATGATGATTATTGTGTTGCGCTTATTGGCAGCGATTGCTGAATACATATTGCTTTTCTCTTTGGTTTAGAAGCTAGCTTTTGGTGGCTCTGCGATGCTTGCAGCATCGGCCACCTCATAAAACTCGCGAGCTGGGAAACCAAGACCCTTTGCAAAGAAGTTCTGTGGGAACTGCAACACCTTGGTGTTGAGTTCTCTTACGCCACCGTTATAGAAGCGTCTGGAAGCCATGATCTTGTCTTCGGTGTCGGTTAGCTCTGCTTGTAGCTGTAGGAAGTTCTGGCTTGCCTGGAGCTGTGGGTATGCCTCGGCAACTGCAAACAAAGACTTCAGCGCACCCTGCAGCATGTTCTCTGCCGCGGCTGCTTGCTCCGGGTGAGCCAGCGCTTCTGGTGAAACGGTAGCTGCGCGAGCTTTGGTCACATCGTCGAACACTTTGCCTTCGTAGGCGGCATACCCCTTTACGGTTTCGATCAGATTAGGAATCAGGTCAGCGCGGCGCTTGAGTTGAACAGTGATGTCCGACCAGGCTTCGTCAACGCGAACATTAAGTGCTACTAGAGCGTTGTAAGTAGACCAGAGCCAGATTCCAACAAGGACGACTAGACCTACCAGTACCAAAAGAGCAATATCCACGAAGATTCCTATCAGTTATGAAGTTTGTGCCTTACAAAAATGTTAGGTCAGAAAGCTCAAAAATTGGCCGTTAGCACCAATCTCACAGAAAACTAAAAGGTGTGCCCCCGATGGGACTCGAACCCATACTGTGACGATTTTAAGTCGTCTGCCTCTGCCATTGGGCTACGGGGGCCTTGGAATCCAAGTTCTTCTAGATTTTTGGTCTAGAGGCCCAGGTTTCAAAGGCTAATCGAGGGTCCTTGCTAGCTGCGATAGACACAACATCGCGTCTTAGCAAGAAGTTAGCAATCCAGCCACCTAGAACGCGTATTTTTCTTTCCCACATCGGCATCGCAAGTACGTGGTAACCGCGGTGCATGAACCAGGCAAGCAACCCAGTGATCGCAAGCTTGCGGTACTGAAACACTCCGACTCCAATTCCAAGACCGGCAACCGCACCCATGTTTCGGTGGAAGTAAGGTTTGATTCCCTCACCACGCAAGTTTGCAACTAGGTTCTTGGCAAGTAGCTTTCCTTGACGAACGGCGTGCTGGGCGTTTGGAACGCAGTAGCCTCCGACTCCATCTCCGGAAAGATCTGGAACGGCGGAGTTATCTCCCGCTGTCCAAGCGTCAGGGACGATGTTCTCACCATCAACAATTCGAAGCGAAGTGTCAGCTTTTACTCGTCCTCTTTCATCAAGAGGCAAATCGGTGTTCTTAACTGCAGGGTTGGCCATAACTCCAGCGGTCCAAACGATGATGTCCGCTTCTACCTTGAGTCCATCGGAAAGCTCAATCAATCCACCCTCAGCTGATTGAAGCTGAGTGTCCAAGTGCACCTTAGCGTTTCGATCCTGCAAATTCTTAACCACCCATTGGCTGGTCTTTAGAGAAACCTCTGGCATGACTCGGCTCATGGCCTCGACAAGATGGAACTGAACCTCGTCGAATGAAATGTTCTTGTAGTAGCGCAATAGATAGGTAGCCAAAGACAGCATCTCGGCAAAGGCCTCAATACCCGCGAACCCGCCACCAACAACAATAAAGGTTAGAAGTTTTTGACGCGCTGGTCCAGCAGGCAAGCTGGCAGCTCGATCAAAGTTTGTTAGCAGGCGGTTGCGGATCTCCATGGCCTCTTCGATAGTCTTCATGCCAATTGCCAAGTCGGCAACACCAGGAATTGGGAAAGTTCTGGATACCGCTCCTGCGGTCACAACTACTTGGTCATACTCAATCTCGTAAGGATCTAGATTCGGACTTGAAACCGTAACCTTTTTTTCCTTGTGATTGATAAAGGTTACTTTTCCCCCAACAATTCTGGTGCGCTTTAGGTGCCTGCGGTATGAGACCAGAACGTGCCTTGGTTCAATGGATCCAGCGGCGACTTCTGGCAAGAACGGCTGGTAGGTCATGTAAGGAAGCGGGTCAACAAGGGTGACCTCAGCTTCATTTTTACCAAGGTACTTTTCAAGCTTCTTTGCGGTGTAGAAACCGGCATAGCCGCCACCAACGATCAAGATTCTAGGCATTGAACTAATTTACTACTTTCGCTTTTCTCTAATTGGGCTGGGGCCTGGTGACCTAAAGGCAAAATACAAGAATATTGCAAGAAGCCCTAGACCAGCATAGCCAGCAAGTGGCAGCCAGTTGCTGATATCGGTGTACCAGGGTGACGAAGGTTCTGGTTCTTCAAAAACAGTGAGGGGGGTCGGGGCCTTAATTGGACTCACAATCTCTCCTGGGTCCACCTCAACCTCGGCACTGGCCCGATAAAGATCAATCCACTGACTCAACGAACCCAGAGGATTAGCGGACACTGAAGGAATCTCGGCGAGTAGAGCTTGAGTTGGATTAATCACACCATGACCGTAAGCAGTTGAATAGCCCTCGAAACCGTCTCTGGTTGCAGAATTAATCACTCGATTTACAACGTTTGCCGCATCCATGTCCGGGTACATTGAACGAATCAGAGCGACCATGCCAGAAACAATAGGTGTGGCACCACTGGTACCAGACCACATTCGATACTCACCGCCTGGAAAAGCGCCAATTAGATCTTCAGCTGGCGCAGATACCCCAAGAGATAATCCACTAGTTGAGAAACTCTCTGACGCAAGACCATCTCGACCTAAACCTGCAACTGCAATAACACCTGGGATGGTTGCAGGTGCGGAGACTTCTTCGGTGCCATCAGCCCTATTTCCAGCGGCGGCCACAATCACCACGTCGTTTTCAAACGCGTATAAAAATGCTCGGTCCCAACTCTCGGGCCAGGTAACGGAATTCCTGGTGAGGGAAAGATTGATTACTTGTGCACCGTTATCTACTGCCCAGATAATTCCATCCGCAATCTGAGAATCGGTATCTAATCCTTCGATGCCAAACGCTATTGAAACCGAAAGCAATTCGGCTTTTGGTGCGGTTCCAATTATTTGAGCATCACCGCGCCCGGCAGCAATGGATGCCACCATGGTTCCGTGATAGCTGTTGCTGCCTACAGGCGTTTGACCATCACTTGATCCCAGGCCTGACATGTCTGTTCCGCCAACTAGTACGCCCTGCAAGCTTGGGTGGGTGGAGTCAATTCCCGTATCGATGATTGCAATCTTGACGCCCTCGCCCTGGCTTGACTCCCAAGCACTTGTAAAGCCGTAGTCATCAATCCAGTACTGCTGGTCGCGAACCGAATCTGCCAATCCGGCACTCGATGGGCCGACCGTTAACAGTACCGAAGCTGCAAGTATTGCTAGTTTTCGCATACACACCTACTTGGTGACCAACTGCAGGCTTCTAGCGCTAGGTCGCCGATGATGTTTACACCTGGGCCTTTGGCCAAAGCGTGTGCAACAAGTGAGTGCAGGCACTTAACTCGAGTTGGCATGCCACCAGCGGAGATACCCTCAATTTCTTCGACTAGACCAAGCTCAGCTCGGTCCGAAAGATAGCTCAGGTGAGCGCTTTGGTAATTCTTTGCAAGATCTTCATCCTGAGCCAGTTGATCTTGAAGTTTGGTCATTAGCCCCTCAGCTTCGAGGGTCGAAACCGCTGATGTGGCAGCAGGCAAGGTTAGGTAGTAAAGGGTTGGGAAAGGTGTGCCGTCTTCAAGCCTCGGTTTGGTTTGAACCACAATGGGATTGCCACATGCGCACCTTGCGGCAATGGCAACAATGTCCCTGACGGGTCTCCCAAGTTGCTTGCTAACTGATGCTAAGTCCTTTTCTGTTGCACTACTTCGTGGCACTGGTTGGTTCCTGATTTGGTTCTTCCAGGCCCGCACGCAAAGTAGATTCCAAAAGCGCTTCTACCCAGTTCTTCTTGCTTGCTAAAACTTCAAGGCTAAATCCACTGCTTTTTCTCTGCTCAGCAAGCATCGCGCCGACAGTTCCAGAAGTGTCGGAGAGGTCTATGCCCTCCGCGTCCATTACCAGGAAACTAACTTCTCCTGGCATAACAAAGTAGAGTCGATCCCTTGCTTGTGCACGAATGTAAACTTCGTCATCCCAACGAAGACGCTCCTGCTGCATGCCTTCTAGATTCTGTTGAGCCTCTAGAACAAGTGCCCGGTAATCTGCTATTTGCCTTTGCTGTTCGTACCAAATCTGAATGCTTGGAGCCAGAGTAAACATCCCAATTAGGATTACCGCCAGCAGCGCTAACGTGTAGCTATTTAGCCGACCGGTGATTCTCATTTAGTGTCCTAGCGAAAGTTCTTGAAAGCCTTAGCTCCTGGGTAGTAAGCAGCATCGGCTAGTTCTTCTTCGATGCGAAGTAGCTGGTTGTACTTCGCCACTCTCTCACTTCTGGCAGGTGCACCGGTCTTGATCTGACCGGCATTGGTAGCTACCGCTAGGTCGGCAATAAATGTATCTTCGGTCTCACCGGAGCGGTGAGAAATAATTGCTGTCATTCCGTTGCTCTGGGCAAGTGCTACCGCATCCAGGGTCTCGGTCAAGGTACCAATTTGGTTCACCTTCACCAGAATGCTGTTTGCGGTGCCTTTATCGATTCCGGTTTGGAGTCTTGACGGGTTGGTAACAAACAGGTCGTCTCCAACTAGCTGGACTTTGTCTCCAAGGCGCTTGGTCATTGCTGCCCAGCCGTCCCAGTCGTTTTCGTCTAGTGGGTCCTCGATGGAAACTAGCGGGAAGGCTGCTACCAGGCTTTCGTAGTAAGTGATCATTTCTTCGGCAGAGTGAGCTTTGCCTTCGAAGTGGTACTTACCGTCTTTGTAGAACTCGGTAGCCGCTACATCGAGCGCCATCGCGATGTCGGTTCCGACTTTGTAGCCGGCTTTTTCAATGGCTTCTGAAATCAATTCCAGCGCTGCGCGGTTGGTTGGAAGATCTGGAGCGAATCCACCCTCATCACCTAGACCAGTTGAAAGGTTTTTGGACTGCAAAAGGGACTTTAGGCTGTGGTAAACCTCAGTGCCCCACCTCAGCGCTTCTGAGAAAGTTGGTGCTCCAATTGGAACAATCATGAACTCCTGAACATCCACACCGTTGTCTGCGTGAGCGCCACCGTTCAAGATGTTCATAAGCGGAACAGGAAGTGTGTGAGCATTTGGTCCACCCAAGTACCGATAAAGAGGTAAGCCACTGCTGTCAGCTGCAGCTTTAGCAACCGCTAGAGAAACACCCAAAATTGCATTAGCACCCAAGTTTGATTTGGTGTCGGTTCCATCAAGAGCGATCAGAGCGTTATCAACCATTCTCTGATCGGTGGCATCAAAATCAACCAGCGCTTCATCGATTTCTCCGATTACTCGAAGAACCGCTTTTTGAACACCCTTACCTAGAAATCTAGACTTGTCGCCATCTCTTGACTCGTGTGCTTCGAAAGCTCCGGTAGAGGCACCAGATGGAACTGCCGCGCGACCAAAGGAGTCGTCATCTAGTAAAACTTCAACTTCAATAGTTGGGTTACCTCTAGAGTCGAGGATTTCGCGAGCACCGATGGCTTCGATAAGTGACAAGGGGTTTCTCCTTAGTTGTTCGGAATCAAATTCCAATGTGATTATCAGTTGCCGCCGTTGGCACACTACTAGTTTAGTTTGACTGGCCCTAACCTATGGGTTTGATTACAAGGCCCTTGAAGCCTTCAGCGGGCTTATCAAGGCTTGCAAAGGAAGAAAAACCCTGTAGCTTCAAGCTATCAAGCAGGGTGTTCAACTTCTTTGGTTTCGGCTCTAGTCTCACCTGGTAACCAGCTTCAATTGCCTGAGCTTGAGTAGCTAGGGCTTGCTGCAGATCTGATGGTTCGAAAACCAAAACTAAATTCTTGTTTGCTGAGGACTCAGAAGCAACTAAATCGGCAACTCTTTCAAAGCCGAGCGAGATTCCAACGGCCGCAACATCTTCGCCTAGCCACTTGCCAACCATTCCGTCATAGCGACCACCGCCACCAATTGAACTTCCAGATTCTGGATGCTCAATCTCAAAAATGATTCCGGTGTAATAACCCATTCCTCGAACTAACGTTGGATCAAAGCGCAGCTTGCCAGGGTGAACCAGTTCAAGAGCTGCAAAGACCGCTTCCAACTGCTGAGGAACCGCTTGCTTACCAACCAGACCCGAAAGCCAAGTTTTGGCCTTTGCTGCAACTTCATCATTGAATCTTTCCTTGAGCTCAAGGCAGACACCATCGATGCCAATCTTGTCTAGCTTGTCGATAGTTATCATCGCTCGAGAGTGTTCCTTGGCTGCAACTCCAAGTTCTTGAATATAGCTAGAGAGCAGTTCACGGTGGTTGACTCGAATCGTTGCAGTAGTGATTCCTAAAGCTACAAGCGCGTGCAAACTCGCATTTAAGATTTCTACTTCGGCCAAAGAAGTCTCGTCGCCAATTATGTCGATATCGCACTGAACAAACTGGCGGTAGCGACCTTTTTGTGGTCGCTCGGCTCTCCATACCGGTCCAGTTTGGATTGCCTTTAAAACTTTAGGAAGCTTTGACTGGTTGGTTGCATAGAATCTGGTCAAAGGAACAGTGAGGTCATACCTCAATCCAAGGTCAGAAAGCTGTTCAGTGCTTTGTCCCAGTGCTTGCTCTAACTCTTCGCCTCTTTTGAGTACTCGAAATGCCAAGCTTTCGTTATCTCCGCCATCACTGGTAGTTAGACGTTCAATGTTTTCAAGTGCAGGAGTTTCGATTTCCTGAAACCCAAAAGAGCGATAGCTTGCCAAAATCTTTCCAAGTAGCTCATCTCTGGTGGCTTTTTCGACTGGCAGAAAATCACGCATGCCACGAGGTGGGTTGATTTGCTGAGCCATATTTCCAGTCTGGCAGACGAGAGCTAAAAACTTGCGTTAGCAAGCTAGTGCTTTGGCTACTTACCTATCACTCCAGCGTCAAAGTCATCGCTTAGTTCAAACTGCCTAATCTCAACTTCTAACTCCCTTACGCTTTCGCGAAGTGCTCGCTCTGCATCAAGGCCCTTAGATTTCGCAGCCAAGACTAGGGCAAGAAGCAAGGCTCCCAGTTGATCTTCATCGGCTAGTGCTATCGATCCCGGTTCCTCGGTTCCCAGCACACCAATCGATTGGGCTTTGCCAATTACCTTTTCAGCGAGCATCAAAGAAGGCAAAGCTTTAGGAATGCCATCCAGCACGCTTTCACGCTCAGGCTTCTCGCGCTGTTTGTGAGCGTCCCAGTTCTGCATAACTTCGTCTCCGGTATTGGCCTTGTAACGCTCGAGTTCTTCGGGTGTTCCAAAGACGTGGGGGTGACGCCCTTTCATTTTCTTGGTGGAAAGCGCTGCAACGTCCTGAATGTTAAAGCTCTTCCCCAACGATCCAGACTGAGCAAG
Source organism: Rhodoluna sp. (assembly GCA_044341965.1). Lineage (GTDB taxonomy): Bacteria > Actinomycetota > Actinomycetes > Actinomycetales > Microbacteriaceae > Rhodoluna. The sequence goes on along the minus strand of JBIIQS010000003.1, from coordinate 1,807 downwards.
ATCGGAATGGAAGATTACTTGGTATAAGACGTCGCCTAGTTCTTCCAGAATTTGCTCACGGTTACCCGACTCAATTGCTTCGACCAGCTCATAGCTTTCTTCAATCAGGTACTTGGTGAGTGATTGATGAGTTTGCTCGGCATCCCAAGGGCAGCCACCTGGAGCTCGCAGTTTATTGGCTGTTGCAATTAGCTCGTCGAGGTTAGTCATTTACTTCCACTTCCTTTTGAATTGCGGCTATGTCTTGGAAAACCCTGTGCGTGAAATCAATTAAGGCTTGGCTGGTTGAAGTTCCAGCGTCTATCGCAGCAGGAATTGGAATCTGAAGAATTCTTGCCGATTGCAAATACTTTAGCCCCTGATAGCTTCGAGACAGCTTCACCTGAATGGATTCGGTCATCTCAACCGGCTGAATGCGCATCATGTTTGAAAGAAGATTCACATCTTTCAGGCCTAAGCGATTGGCAATTTGCCGAAGCTCGGTAACAAGAATTAGGTTCTTCACTTGCTCTGGGGCTGGACCATAGCGATCCTCTAATTCGGCGAGTATCGCCTGCAGTGTTTCCCTGGTTCCAGTTTCTCCAGATGCAGCCGATAGCTTGTGATATGCCTCGAGCCTAAGACGCTCACTGTCTAGGTAGGTGTGAGGAATGTGAGCATCAATAGGAATTTCAAGCTTAAGCTCCGCTGGGGAATCGATTTTGATTCCCTTGAAATCGGCCACTGCCTCACCAATCATTCGAAGATATAGATCAAAGCCGACTCCGGCGATATGACCAGATTGCTCCCCACCTAGTAAGTTCCCAGCACCACGAATCTCAAGATCCTTCAACGCCACCTGGATTCCAGCCCCCAGCTCATTATTTTGAGCAATTGTAGCTAGGCGGTCATGAGATGTTTCACTGAGTGGCTTGCTCGGGTCATAGAAGAAGTATGCGTAGGCACGCTCTCTAGATCGCCCAACCCTTCCTCTGATTTGATGCAACTGAGAGAGCCCAAAATGTTCGGCTCGGTCAATTATCAAAGTGTTGGCATTTGGAATGTCGATTCCGGTTTCGATGATCGTGGTTGAAACCAAAATGTCAAACTTTTTTTCCCAGAAATCAACTACGACTTGCTCTAGTGCCGCCTCGGGCATTTGACCGTGAGCAACCGCAATTCTCGCCTCTGGAACTAACTTCGCAAGATCGTTAGCGGTTTTTTCGATTGTTGCAACCCTGTTGTGAACAAAGAACACTTGACCCTCGCGAATCAACTCTCGCCTAATCGCTGCGGCTACCTGCTTCTCGCTATATCCCCCAATAAAAGTAAGAATCGGGTGGCGATCTTCTGGAGGCGTTGCCAGTGTGGACATCTCTCTAATTCCGGTAATTGCCATTTCCAGTGTTCTTGGAATTGGGGTTGCGCTCATGGCCAGAATATCAACGTTGGTTTTAAGAGCTTTGAGTTTTTCTTTGTGCTCAACACCAAAGCGCTGTTCTTCATCGATAATTATCAGTCCGAGGTTTCGAAACTTTACGCTGTCGGAAAGCAACCGGTGGGTTCCAATAACCATGTCCACTTCACCGGTTGCTAAACCAGCAATTGTTTCACGAACTTCTTTAGCCGTTTGAAAACGAGAAAGCGATTTCACGTTCACCGGAAAACCAGAGAATCGATCCATCACGGTATCGGTGTGCTGCCTAGCGAGCAAGGTTGTTGGCACCAGCATGACAACTTGCTTGCCATCCTGGATGGCCTTGAAAGCAGCTCTAATGGCAACTTCTGTCTTGCCGTATCCCACATCCCCTGCTAGCAAGCGGTCCAT
>JBIIQS010000065.1:0-4518 GCA_044341965.1 Rhodoluna sp. | reverse complement strand
AATTTTTGTCCACAAAAAATTGGTCGGTTTTCGACTTGACCAAACACCCCTCTAGGCTCTAGATTTGAGAGGTTGCGCTGTAGCAAGGAACCAACAGCCCAATAAAATAAAGGCCACTAGCCGACTCACCTGGTTCCTAAATAAATTTTCGGAGTGTATTCACATGGGCAAGCGCACTTACCAGCCAAATAACCGTCGTCGCTCAAAAAAGCACGGCTTCAGACTTCGCATGGCAACCCGCGCCGGCAGAGCTATTTTGGCTGCACGTCGTCGTAAGGGTCGCAAAGAACTTTCGGCCTAAAAACCAAAATGCTGGATCGGGCCAACCGACTAGTTCGAGGCGATGACTTTCGCAAGATCATGCGAGCCGGCAAAAAACAATCCACTAGCCATTTGGTCGGGTATCGACTAATCGAAGAAGACCAACCCAAAAAATTTGGGTTTGTGGTTTCGAAGGCAAGTGGTGGAGCTGTCAAGAGGAATCTTTTGAAAAGAAGACTTAGGAGCCTAGTGAGAAATCAATTGGAATCATTTCCAACTGGCTCCCAGGTTGTGCTCAGGACCCTCCCAGGCAGTGCAGACCTCGATTTTCAACAGCTTTCCTCCGATTTTGAGAAGGTTTGCGGGCTGAAATGAATACCTTGTGGACAATTTGGCTGGTTCCTAGGAACCTGGTTGTTTTGTTGCTCAAGGGGTACAGGAAGTTTATATCTCCGCTTTATGGAGATGTTTGTAGGTACTACCCGACCTGTTCGGCTTATGGCTTAGGCCAAATCCAACAGCGAGGAGTGATTGTTGGTAGCGTGTTGACAACGGCAAGGATTGTCAGATGCAACCCTTGGTCCCAAGGGGGAATTGACCAGGTCAAGCCCTCCAACCAGAGGTTTTTTGTCCTAGAAAACGGCTTTGTTTCGCCAAAGCCCCAAGGAAGGTAATTAGATGGATCTACTGTTTCCAATCAAATGGATAATTGAGCTGATTTTGGTCAGTTTTCACACCTTTTTCACCTTTTTTGGCATAGCCGCTGAGTCCGGTTTGAGCTGGGTTTTGGCCATTGTTGGCCTAGTTCTGGTCGTTCGATCGGCCCTTATCCCACTGTTTGTTAAACAGATTAAATCTCAGCGGAACATGATGCTGGTCCAGCCGGAGCTTCAGAAGCTGCAAAAGAAATACAAGGGCAAAAACGACCGTGAATCCAGGGAGAAGTTTGCCAAAGAGCAGATGGATCTATACAAGAGAACCGGATCTAACCCCCTGAGCTCCTGCCTCCCAATCCTGGTTCAAATCCCTATCTTTACAGGCCTTTTCTTCGTTTTGAACGATGCACAGGCCCAAAAAACAGGTGTTGGACTGATGAATGCCACCTTGGCAACCCAGTTCTCAGACGCCACCTTCTTTGGGGCCAAGTTGTCCGAGACATTCCTGACCGCCACCGGCATCGAGGTTCAGATCCTGGCTGGAATCATGGTGGTTTTGATGTCTGCCTCTCAGTTCATCACTCAGAAGCAGATTATTGCTAAGAACCAGAACCCTGATGTCCAAAACAGCCAATACATGCAGACCCAGAAGATCTTGCTCTATGTGTTCCCTCTAATCTTCGTGATCTCCGGAGTATCCTTTCCTATCGCGGTTATCTTCTACTGGCTAACCTCTAACTTCTGGACCATGGGACAGCAGTTCATTGTTATCCGCAACATGCCAACCGAAGGATCGCCTGCTTACAAAGCCAGGATCGAGCGTTTAGCCAAGAAAGGCAAGCTTCCCAAGGAACTTCAGGCCAAAAAAGACGCCGAAGAGGCCGCCCAAGCGGCAGCCGAGGCCGCCGAGAAGGCCCAGAGAGAACAGCCAGTTTCAAAGAAACGGGCCAAAAAAGACCAGAAAAAGAAGAAGTAGGAAACCAAAATGGCAGATTTAGAAGAAAGCAAAGAAAGAACAGTCAAGCAGCTCGAAGAAGAAGGCGACATTGCCGCTGACTACCTAGAAGAGCTACTTGACATAACAGATTTAGATGGCGATATTGACATCGATGTTCGTGAGGGTAGAGCCTACCTAGCGGTCACCGCCAGCAAAGACTCAAACCTATCGCTAGTGTCCCACCCGGACACTGTTGAAGCCCTCCAGGAGCTAACCCGTCTAGCTGTCCAGGTCAAGACCTCCAGCTACTCCCGCCTCATCCTCGATGTCGGCGGCTCAAGACAGGCCAAGATTGACCAACTCACCAAGGTGGTTGAGAAGTTCATCAGCCAAGTGAAAGAAACCGGCGAGCCAAAGCACCTTAAGCCAATGAGCTCCTATGAGAGAAAGCTAGCGCACGACTTGATCGGCGAGGCTGGTTTGAGCTCAGAGTCCGAAGGCGAAGGACGCGACCGTCACATCGTAATCTCCAAGCCTGAATAGTTTCACGTGAAACAATTCGAGGCTGAGCCAGAATCAGCCAAGGCAATCTTTGGCCCCCAAATCGAGAAAGCCAGAGCCTTCGCCCAAAAGCTGGCCAACGACAGCGACGACCTAGGCCTACTTGGACCAAGGGAGCTGGACAAGCTCTGGTCGCGCCACATCTTGAATTCTGCTGTGGTGTCCGAGACTGTCAAAGCAGCTGACCTTGTTGCCGACGTCGGATCCGGTGCCGGACTCCCAGGCATCCCAATGGCAATTGCCCTGCCAGAGGCTAACTTTGTACTTATTGAACCAATGGAACGAAGGTCCACTTGGATGCTGGAGGTAATCCAAGAGCTGGGTTTGGCCAATGTTGAAGTCAGAAGAGCTAGGGCAGAAGAAGTCTTGGATCTAAAGTTTGATATAGTCACCGCAAGGGCGGTGGCAGCCCTGGATAAACTCCTTAGGCTCACCGTTCCACTTCTAAAGCCGGGGGGCTCTCTGATTGCTCTTAAAGGATCGAAGGCGGCTGAGGAAATAGAGGCCGCGAAGAGGCTCCAAAAGAAGCTGGAAATTGCCTCGTTCGAGATCCAAATTTGTGGTGAAAAGTTTCTCGCTGAGCCCACATCGGTAGTCAAAACTACGCTAGATTCTTCGAAGGAGAACTAAATGTCAGAACAGCCTTCAGAGACTACATCGGTTACAAAACCGACTGTTGTAAAGGGTCTGGGCTACCCTAACGGTCGACTTGAGAGTTCTCCACACCCCACAGGATGGCTTGTGGATAAGTCTGAGATTTCGGAGGTTTCACGTGAAACATCCCGATGATTTAGCCTCAAATTTGACCGACTTAGCTGATACTCCGCTTGCTCGAGAGCTTGTGGAAAACTCTCAACGTTTGGAGCAGGCCGGGTCTAAGGTTGTGGATAAACCTTTAACTACTCGAATAATCACCATTTCTAATCAAAAGGGCGGTGTTGGTAAAACCACCACCACAGTTAACCTCGCTTCTGCCCTGGCCTCCAAGGGGCTCAAGATCCTAGTAGTGGATTTGGACCCTCAAGGCAACGCTTCAACTGCCTTGGGCATTGACCACCACGCAGACATCAAGAGCATCTACGAAGTGCTCATCGACGACGTCCCCATCGCTCAGGTGGTCCAGCAAAGCACTGAGAGCCCAGGGGTTACATGTGTCCCAGCTACCATTCACCTCGCCGGTGCGGAGATCGAACTCGTTTCATTAGTAGCCAGAGAACAACGTCTTCGCACCGCTATCGAGACCTACATCGCCTCCACTCCGACCCCACCAGATTTTGTCTTGATTGACTGCCCACCAAGTTTGGGTCTACTAACCGTCAACGCATTTGTTGCCGCCAAAGAAGTTTTGATTCCGATTCAGTGCGAGTACTACGCCCTTGAAGGATTAAGCCAGCTAATAAAAAGCATTGAGATGATCAAGAAGCACCTTAACCCTTCACTTGAACTTTCGACAATCTTGCTAACGATGTATGACTCGAGAACAAAACTTGCTTCGCAAGTTGCGGACGAAGTAAAACTTCATTTCCCAAATCAAGTTCTTTCAACAATCATTCCAAGATCCGTTCGTGTTTCCGAAGCACCAAGTTATGGACGCACTGTTATTTCTTATGATCGAACATCACCAGGTGCGATTGCATACCTTGAAGCAGCAATTGAAATGGCAAACAGAGGAGCAGCCCGTGGCTGAGAAAAAAGGCGGTCTCGGTAGAGGCATCGGTTCACTAATTCCAACCTCAGAAAAAACTACTGAACGTCCAGTGGACATATTTTTTCCAGCCGGTGGAACAAAAGAATCAAAGCTTGTTGCAGTTCCTGGTGCACGCTTTGGTCACTTAGACGTTCAAGCAATTGTTCCTAACCCAAAGCAACCAAGATCAGTTTTTGAACCAGAAGCTTTTTCTGAACTAGTTCATTCCATTCGTGAGCTAGGTGTTTTACAACCAATTGTCGTCAGAGAAAAATCTGAAGGCAAATATGAATTGATCATGGGGGAGCGAAGACTCCGCGCATCTATAGAAGCAGGGCTCACAAAGATACCCGCAGTTATTCGTGAAACAGCAGACGAAAATATGTTGCGCGATGCACTTCTAGAAAACCTTCATC
>JBIIQS010000064.1:0-4521 GCA_044341965.1 Rhodoluna sp. | reverse complement strand
AAAAACCGCCATTTGGCAAGGAGAAATTTGAGCGTGTCTCGGGCATTTGCTCGCCCAAAAATGCCCCTGACGCTTACCTGCCCGAGCGGGTATCCTTCTAAAGGCGCCCTTTGAGGTTCCAATTTCGAACTCAGGAGAACCCGATGAAGATCTCAATTCCCAAAGAGGTCAAGAACAACGAATACCGCGTTGCGATTACTCCCGCTGGAGTGCACGAGCTTGTCGCTGCCGGCCACGAGGTCACCGTCCAAGCTGGAGCTGGTCTTGGTTCAGCTATTTCCGACCAGGAATACCAATCGGCTGGAGCTAAGATTGCCGCTTCCGCAAGCGAGACTTGGGCCGCTGGGGACCTAGTACTAAAGGTAAAAGAGCCAATCGAATCTGAGTATCCGATGCTACGCGAGGGCCTGACACTCTTTACTTTCCTACACCTCGCCGCAGACCTTCCGCTAACCAACGAGCTGATCAATAAGAAGGTAACCGGAATTGCTTACGAAACCGTTCAGCTTCCCTCTCGCGGGCTTCCTCTGCTTGCACCGATGTCTGAGGTTGCCGGTCGCCTTGCGCCACTGGTTGGAGCCAGCACCCTACTGCGTCAAAATGGTGGAAACGGAATGCTACTTGGCGGAGTTCCAGGAACCCGGCCTGCCAAGGTCGTTATTCTCGGTGGCGGCGTTGCCGGCACCAGTGCGGTAGCCGTGGCAGTTGGAATGGGTGCCGAGGTTACAGTTTTGGACACGAACTTGAATAGACTCCGTGAACTTGACGCTCTTTACGCCGGAAGACTCAAGACAATCGCCAGCAACACTTTCGAGATTGAGCGTGCGGTTTTGGAAGCCGACCTAGTTATTGGTTCAGTTTTGATTCCTGGAGCCAAGGCTCCAAAGCTTGTTACTAATTCTCTTGTCAAGAAGATGAAGCCAGGCGCTGTTTTGGTGGATATTGCAATTGACCAGGGTGGTTGCTTTGAAGATTCCAAGCCAACAACTCACGCAGAGCCGACTTTCAAAGTTCACGACACTGTTTTTTACTGTGTGGCAAACATGCCAGGCGCCGTCCCCCACACCTCTACCTATGCGTTGACGAATGCAACCTTGCCATACGTGAAAGCAATTGCGAATCAGGGTTGGAAGAAAGCTCTTGCGGCCGATCCAGCTCTGGCTCTTGGTTTGAATACATTTGACGGAGCGCTTGTGAACGAACCGGTTGCGGTTGCTCACTCGATGAAGGCAACTGAGCTAGCAAAGGTTCTTGCCTAACACCCAGAGGAAAGCTAAAGCTCTCAGCCTGAACGCTACCTAGGTATACAATCGCACTGGCCCAACCAGCAACATTTATGCTCTTATGTTTGCCTGGATTGATTCCAAGCTGAACCATATCAATTGGGTCCGAAGATGACATTGCCACCCTGGCGCGCAGGTTTGTCAGCATCGCACGCGACACCCCGCTTAGTGATTGGGTTGCTGCCACCAGGTGCACCCCCAACGACCTGCCTCGTGCGGCAATTTCCTCAATAGTGGCCAGGGCCTTTGGTCCACTTGCTAGAGCCGCCACAAACTCATCCACCACAACCACCAAACGAGCAAGTTTGTTACCCGCAGCAACATAAGTTTCAATACTCGAGCACTTGGTACTTGCAAACAGCCGCTCCCGCTCCGATAGTTCATTGGCTAGCAGAGAATAAAGACCTAGCTGACTTGCCTGATCTAAATCGGTAGCTATGCCAATTGAATCTTCCGCAAATTCTCCGAGTGCTGCGCCACCTTTGTAATCAAAGAGTGCGAGCTTGAATTCCTGAGTTGCGCGAATGGAAGTCAATAACAGTCTTAGAAATTCCGACTTACCAGATCCAGTTGGCCCAACAACTATGAGATGCGGTCCATCGGTAACCAAGTCCAGAAATAGATCCCCGTTTTCGTTCGCGCCAATCCAGCCGGCTAGTTTGCCTTCTCCTACGCCCTTAACTCTGAAGCGGTCCTGCTTGATTCGATGGAGAGCAAGAGCAAAATGATCGCCCGTTGATGCCTTCGATAGCTCAGCAATAAGTAGCTGATGCCATTGCGCTTTCCAGAGAAACTGAAACCTTGGTAACACTCGGTTGCCAATGGCAACTGCTGCAGTAGATACGTGCACGACGCTGTTTTCATCAAACTGCGGATAGCGGTTTTTGTAACCTTGCGTTCCGATAAGAATCAGCACCATAAGAACGCTTACGAGTGCTAGCTGCCAATAGCCGCTTGAAAAACCAAAACCAAGGCCAATAAGCATCGAGGGCAAATACCAAATCCATTGCATAAAGCTAAACCTGCCTCAGATCGAGGCAGGTTTAGCTAGTACATTTGCAAGTTGTGGATTAGTCCCCGATGTAGCTCATGACGTGCTTGACGCGGGTGTAGTCCTCAAAGCCATACATCGAGAGGTCTTTTCCGTAACCGGAGTGACGGAAACCACCGTGTGGCATCTCGGCAGCAAGAGGGATGTGGGTGTTGATCCATACGCAACCAAAGTTCAAGCCCTTGCTAAAGCGCATTGCGGTGGTGTGATTCGAGGTCCACACGCTGGAAGCAAGACCATACTTCACGTCGTTGGCATTGCGCATAGCCTCATCAGCATCCTTGAACTTCTGCACGGTGATTACCGGGCCAAAGATTTCGTTTTGGATGTGCTCGTCTTTTTGCTGCAGACCAGACAAAACGGTTGCCTCTAGGAAGTACCCGTCTCCAGGAAGCTGCGAGCCTCCGGTTTCTAGCTTGGCGTGTGAAGGCAGACGGTCAATAAAGCCCTTGACCCGCTCAAGTTGATTTGCGTTGTTGACCGGGCCAAACAAGATGTCATCGCGCTTTGGATCTCCAGTTTGGGCATTGGCCTTCACTTCGGCTAACAATAGTGCCAAGAACTCATCATGTACGTTCTCGTGCACCAGAATTCTGGTAGCGGCAGTGCAGTCCTGACCGGCGTTGAAGTATCCTGCAACTACAATCTGTGCTGCTGCCTTCTGAAGATCAGCATCTGGGAACACAATTACCGGTGCCTTGCCACCAAGTTCTAGGTGAACCTTCTTGACATCGGCTGCTGCGGATTTAGCAACTTCCATTCCGGCGCGAACCGAACCGGTAATTGAAACCATTTGTGGGATTTCGTTTTCGATCATGGCGCGGCCAGTGTCGCGGTTACCTGTTACAACGTTGAATACACCTGGAGGAAGGTGTTCTGCTGCAATCTCTGCCAACAACAGAGTTGATGCAGGGGTGGTGTCCGATGGCTTCAGTACTACAGTGTTTCCAGCAGCAATTGCTGGAGCAAATTTCCAAACTGCCATGTTCAATGGGTAGTTCCAAGGAGTTACCTGACCGATAACACCAATTGGCTCGCGACGAATAGAAGAAGTGTGATCGCGGGCATACTCTGCGGTAGCGCGGCCTTCTAGGTTTCTGGCAGCTCCTGCAAAGAAACGAATCTGATCAACGGAAGGATCCATTTCATACTCAACCAGTGTTGGTCTTGGCTTACCGGTGTTTTCAGATTCCACGTCGGCAGCTTCACCGCTTCTTGCAGCTAGCGAATCAGCAATTCTAAATAGCGCTAGCTGACGCTCGGATGGTGTGAAGTTACTCCACACTTCGAATGCAGCTTCGGCCGCTTTGTAGGCACTTGCAACATCGGCTTCTGAAGAAACCGCAGCGGTGGCGTAAGTCTTGCCGGTGGCGGGATTGACAACCTCGGATCTTTCGGAGGAGCTAGCCTCAACGTATTTTCCATTGATGAAGTTTTTTAGTTCGCGAACTGCCATTTGTTCATACTCCTTTGTAGAAGAGGCGGCGGGGCCTCTGGTTAATACTCGATTCTAACCCCAGAAAATGACCCCGAAATCTCGAGTTTTGTATCAAATTAGTTGCGGTTTGAGCCTTTGGGAACCGATTCGTTTGCTAATTCAATGCTTGGCTGGCAAAATCCATGTATGTCTAGAAGTGGAAGAGCCAAGGCTTCTTCGCTCGACGACGTCTCGAAGTTGATCATCGAGCAGCTTCAGGATGATGGCCGCAGGTCCTACTCCGAGATAGGCAAGGCCGTGGGCCTTAGCGAAGCAGCCGTTAGGCAAAGGGTTCAAAAACTCACCGAAAAAGGCGTCATGCAAATCGTTGCCGTGACCGACCCGGTTCAGCTTGGTTTTTACACCCAGGCCATGGTTGGTATCAAGTGCAGCGGAGACACCAGCGAAATAGCCGACGCTCTTGGCAAGATGACCGAAGTGGACTACGTGGTCATTACCGCAGGAAGTTTCGATATCCTCGTTGAGATCGTTTGTGAAGACGATGACTCGCTAATCAAGATTATTAACTCAAAAATCAGACGGTTGGCTGGCGTAACTTCGACCGAAACCTTCGTATATTTGAAGCTAGCAAAGCAGTTCTACAACTGGGGTACCAGGTAATCCCCTAGAAACGAATGGAATATAAAAAATGGCAGTTACCGAATCTAGGACAAAGAAACTTGTTGCCGGGATCAAGTCCCTCCTAAAGC
>JBIIQS010000063.1:0-4538 GCA_044341965.1 Rhodoluna sp. | reverse complement strand
TATCACTGACCATCTTTGGTTACGGGTGTGGGAAGCTAAAAACGCAGTTTGAACCAGTTGCCAACACCACGCAGATGTTTTTGAAACTGAATCACCCGCAGGCTCTAGCCGCACTCGAGAGCGTTGATTACTCTAAGTTTTTCAAGAACACCGCATACACAGAGGCGCTTTCACTGCAGGAAATCAACTACCTTTTGAACGAAGAAATCTACGGCGATCCGATGATTGAGGGTATCTAACTCATGAGCATGGCAGGCAGAGGAAGAAATCTTGGGCCCAAAGACACCGGACCGAAAGCTAAGTTCAACCAACTAACTCCCTACCTTTTTGAACACAAGGCCGCTTTGGGTGTGGCGGTGGTGCTTTCTCTAATTGGAGCAGTGGTGAGCTTGGCTCAGCCACTGGTCGTGGGTCAGGTGATAACCGCTGTGCAAAACGGCGAAGATGTTGGCCAGCTAGCTCTGATCCTAGTTCTTGTGATTCTTGGGGCCGGAATCGCCAGTGGATTTATGTATTACGTGCTGGCAAAAGCTGGCGAGGGTGTTGTTTTATCAGCAAGGAACAAGCTTGCCGTGCGGCTTTTGAAGCTACCGATCTTGGAGTACGACCTTAGAAGAACCGGTGACTTAGTTTCTAGGGTTGGTTCCGACACCACTTTATTGAGAGCGGTTCTAACTCAAGGACTTATTGATGCAGCCGGTGGTGTTCTCATTTTTGTTGGGGCAATAATTGCCATGGCCTTTATTGACCCCTTCTTGTTGCTATTGACTTTGGCGATGATTTCGGTAGCAGTAGCTTCGATTGTAATTTCTGCCAGGCAAATTAGATCTGCCACCACCAAAGCACAGCAAAGAGTTGGTGACATGGCTGCATCCGTGGAGCGAGCTCTTTCTGCAGTTAGGACAATTCGCGCCGCCAGAGCCGAGTCGAGAGAGACCGCTGGAATAAGCAACGACGCTAATGAGGCCTACGTTCAAGGTGTGAAGATTGCAAAAATCAATGCGTTGATTTCCCCTATTGCGGGTGTGGCATCAAACGCTGCTTTCATCGTCGTACTTGGTGTTGGAGGCTACCGCGTTGCAGCTGGAGAAACATCGGTTGCAAATCTCGTTACATTTATTCTTCTGATGTTCTTGATGATCAGGCCACTCGGTCAGGCATTTGGTGCATACAGCTCGGTGATGAGCGCTCTCGGAGCTCTTGCTCGGATTGAAGAAATCTTGCAGCTGCCGCTCGAAGAAAGCGCTTCGGAGTCTGCGCAGAAATCTAAGCCCAAGAAAACCCAGAACGCTATCGAGTTCAAGAAGGTTAGCTTTGCTTATGCCTCTGCAGAAGAGCATCGTGACGGAAAACTCGTTTTAGACTCGGTAAGTTTCAAGATCAAGACCGGTGACCGAGTCGCCCTGGTCGGACCATCAGGAGCCGGAAAATCTACTGTTTTTTCACTCATTGAAAGGTTTTATGAACCAACATCAGGCGAGATTTTGCTAGATGGGATTCCCGTCCGTGAACTCTCGCGCGATGTCTTGCGCTCTCAGATCGGCTATGTCGAGCAAGATGCTCCAGTGCTAGCCGGATCTCTAAGAGATAACTTATTGATTGGTTCACCAAATGCCACGGATAAAGAGCTGAAATTTGTATTGGGAGAAGTGAATCTAACGGCAGTTCTCAAGCGGGACAAGCGCGGCTTGGACGCCGAAGTTGGCGAGGCTGGAATCATGCTCTCCGGTGGAGAGCGGCAGCGCCTTGCGATAGCCAGGACGCTCTTGGCGGCGCCGCCGATTCTAATTCTTGACGAAGCAACTTCTGCCCTCGATGGACTAAACGAGCAGCACATGAGAGAGGCAATTGATGCTGTCGCCCAGGGTAGAACCATGATTGTTATCGCTCACCGGCTATCGACTGTTGTTGATAGCGACCAGATAATCGTGCTTGATCAGGGCAAGGTTGTGGGCTCAGGAACTCATTCGCAGCTTGTAAAGTCCACGCCACTTTACAAGCAGCTAGCTAAGCATCAACTGTTGGTGTAACTCAAGCTCTTTGTTCGGGCTAGGCTAAAACCTATGAACTACCCACTGCTTGCAGGAATCGGTGATCTACTCTCCAGGAAAACTGCAGAACTTCTGGATCAAGCCGACGAACTCAAAGATTTCCGCAAAGAGTTTTTCATCAAAGATGAATCGCTTTGCTACCTAGATGGAAACTCACTTGGCCGCTTACCACTTGCAACCATAGATAGAGTTTCCGACTTTCTCACCAAAGAGTGGGGAACAGAACTTGTCGATGGCTGGAGTCATTGGATTGATGAGGCCCAGCCAGCTGGTGATCTTCTGGGAAGAGCAACTCTAGGTGCCGCAAGTGGGCAGGTACTAGTTTGCGACACTACAAGTGTCAACTTCTATCAACTTTGTGTTTCAGCAATCCAAGCTCGTACGGGACGAAAAACAATCATTATAGACTCAGCAAATTTTCCTACTGACCGATTTGTAATTCAGGGAATTGCCGAGCAATTCAATTTGAAGCTAATCACGCTTGATACCGACGGTACCGGTGGTCCTGGTTCTGTCCCAATCGCATCCGAGAATGAGCTTGTGACAGCTGAATTACTAGAGCCATATTTGAGCACCGATGTTGCACTAGTTACCCTGCAGGCGGTCAACTACCGATCTGGAGCCAGAGCAAACCTGAAAGCAATTACTGATTTGGTTCGCTCATACGGTGGGCTTGTGGTTTGGGATGCGTCTCACGCTGGTGGTTCGGTTGAGCTTAATTTTGATGCCAATGGAGTCGACTTAGCTGTTGGTTGCACCTATAAGTACGGCAACAGCGGGCCCGGCTCTCCGGCTTGGTTATACGTTCGCAAGGAACTTCAGTCCAGCTTGAAAGTGCCAATCCAGGGCTGGTTTGCTCAAGAGGATCAGTTTGCAATGGGGCCGGTTTTCGACAAGAACTTAGGCATCCGGGGCTTCCAGATCGCTAGCCCATCAATCGTAGGAATCAGGGCAGTCCAAGCTAGCTACGAAATGATTGAGCGGGCAGGGATTTCCCGCATTTCCAAAAAGGCAGCCATTGGCACAGAGCTAATGATTGCGCTATTTGATGCATGGCTGGTTCCACTGGGCTTTAATCTGTTAACCCCAAGAGATCACAGGCTTCGCGGTGGTCACATCACAATCGGTCACCCCGAAGCCAAAAGAATTGCTGCAGCCCTGAGGCAATTTGCTCAAGTAGTTCCTGACTACCGGATGCCAAATTCCATAAGGCTTGCTATTTCGCCATTACCAACAAGCTTCGTTGAGGTTTTCGATGGTTTCGAAAGAATTAGAGATTCTGTTGCACGTAAGGATTACGAGAAAATTACAGAGAGTGGAAACCGAGTTACCTAAATGAGCGAACAGCACGACAAAGCAGTCACTTACACAAGCTATCTAAAAGTAGATGACTTACTTGATTTACAACAGCCACTATCTGATGGACCAGAACACGATGAACTTCTATTCATAACTATTCATCAGGTCTATGAGCTTTGGTTTAAACAGCTCCTGCATGAAAGTGCGGCATTGCAAGTTGCGCTGGAAAAATCGCAAACTCACAGATCGCTTTCGATACTTGGCCGGATGAGATCCATTATGAAAACTTGTGTAGCGCAGCTAGACATTCTTGAAACAATGACTCCGCTGCAGTTCAACTCCTTCCGCGGTCGACTAAGTTCAGCATCTGGTTTTCAATCCGCTCAGTTTCGTGAGCTAGAAGCAGTTCTTGGAAGACGCGATCAGGCAGGATCAGATGCCAAGGCGGGAACTGGAATGTCAATGGCCTCACACCTTGTTCCAGGTTCGGTCGCTAGAAAAAAAGTTGAAGCGGCAATGAGTCGAGCGAGTCTGTACGACAGCGCGCTGAAGTTTTTTGACTCTCGCGGTCACAAAATGCCAAAAGACGTTCTCGATAGAGATGTGTCGCTTCCTTACGAAGCAAACGAGGAAGTTCAGGAAGCGTTGTTAGCGGCTCACCGAAATGACCCGGAAGCCAACATGGTGGGCGAAGCCCTGATGGATCTAGACGAGGGCTTCCAGGAGTGGCGTTACCGTCACGTGAAAATGGTCGAGCGCACTATTGGGGCAAAGATGGGAACCGGCGGCTCCGCAGGGGTTGGCTATCTAGCAAGCACTCTATTTAGGCCAGTATTTGCTGACCTCTGGGCGATTAGATCTAAGTTCTAGAAGCTAGCTGAACGACGTTTTGTAGCAGCATCGCGCGGGTCATTGGACCTACTCCACCTGGGTTTGGCGATAGGAAGCCAGCAACTTCTGACACCTTGGGGTCAACATCCCCAACTAGAGCTCCCGATGCGATTCTGCTGATGCCCACGTCCAATACCACTGCGCCAGCCTTGACCCACTCTGGCCTCACAAAATGAGGGACACCGATTGCAGCAACAATCACATCTGCGCTTTGCAAAGCCTCAGGAATATTGTTACTGGCCGAATGTAACAGGGTCACGGTTGCGTCAATCCCTTTGCGGGTAAGCAGTAGGCCAA
>JBIIQS010000062.1:0-4564 GCA_044341965.1 Rhodoluna sp. | reverse complement strand
CCAGATGGTACATACCAAATGATGTGGGTGGACATGGTTGAAGGTCAAAACTCAGAGGTTCTAAGAACAGCAAACTCAACCGACGGAATCACTTACACCGCAAATGATGGTTTTGTGATTTCTGGTGGTTACGTTGACCCATTCATGCTTCGAGTCGATGCCAACGACTGGGTGCTACTTCTTTCGACAACCCCCGCCAGACTGCCCCAGAAAATCTACGTGGCCAAATCAACTGATGGAATTTCATGGGAGATTGACCCAACTCCATTATTGGAAGATGCTGAAAAGAACTACCTAGATCCAGCTGCTGTTTCAACCGGAGCGGGTAAGTGGCTAGTTGTGTTGAGTACGGCAGAAAAGAACAATGCTATTTCCGGACCTCACAACTACGTGATTGCTACTTTGCTAGAAGACTAAGGTCCCGAATTTCGGCTCTAAACGCCCTGAATTGCCTAGATTGAAGGCACAAAGTGACTAGGGATAGCTGATTTCTGGCAGACTTGCTAAGTAATCAGTGCTTCGGGTTACGATCCGCCCTAGTGTAACGGCAGCACGGCGGCCTTTGGAGCCGTTTAGTTCAGGTTCGAATCCTGAGGGCGGAGCACAAGTGAAGCGATCGGGAGATGAAGATGTCTACTAGGCAACTAGCTTGCGTAGTGCTGGCGGCAGGTAATGGAACCAGGATGGTTTCCAATACCCCGAAAGTCATGCATGAACTAGCCGGCAAGCCGCTTTTGGGACATGTTGTTTCGACCGCTTCAGCCTTGGAGTCCGAGGGTGTCTATGTTGTGTTGCGTCACAAGAAAGAACTTCTCTCCGAGTATCTTGAAGCTAATTTCCCAAAAGCCATTCTGGTCGAGCAAGATGACATCCCCGGAACCGGTCGTGCCGTCGAAGTTAGCCTGGCAAAAATTCCAAAAGACTTTGATGGTGACGTGTTGGTTGTAAGCGGTGACGTTCCGCTTATGGATCTAGATACCCTGAGCGCACTGGTTGATTCACATCGCTCGAGCAAAGCATCGGCAACTATTTTGACCGCGAT
Organism: Rhodoluna sp.; assembly: GCA_044341965.1. Taxonomy (GTDB): domain Bacteria; phylum Actinomycetota; class Actinomycetes; order Actinomycetales; family Microbacteriaceae; genus Rhodoluna. The sequence goes on along the minus strand of JBIIQS010000062.1, from coordinate 3,522 downwards.
TGTTGATGACCCTTTCGGCTACGGTCGAATCATTCGATCCAAAGAAGGCAGCGTTGCCAAAATAGTTGAGCACCTCGATGCTTCTGAAGAAGAAGCCGCAATCAAGGAAATCAACGCTGGAGTATATGTCTTTGACGTGGCTCACCTAAGGCAAGGATTATCCCATCTTGATTCCCACAACGCTCAGGGTGAAAAGTACCTAACGGATGTAGCGGCACTTATTGTTGAAGACAATCACACTGTCGTCGCCCAGATTGTCGCAGACAACTGGTTGGTTCATGGCATCAATGACCGCACTCAGCTTTCAGAAGTAGCAAAAGAGCTGAACGCGCGTATATGTCGCGGTTGGCAGCTTGCGGGAGTGACCATCTTGGATCCAGACACCACATGGATTGACGTTGAGGTTTCAATTGGCCAGGACGCGGTATTGCACCCCGGAACACATCTTCGCGGAGCAACCAAGATTGGGCCGATGGCAGAGATTGGCCCCGACGTGGTTATTGAAAGTAGCACTGTCCAGGAAAGCGCCAAGGTCGGGCCGTTTTCCTACCTTCGTAAGGGCACCAACCTAGGTCCCGAGGGCAAGATTGGCTCCTTCGTCGAGACCAAGAACGCCCAGATAGGACGTGGCTCAAAGGTCCCGCACCTTTCTTATGTGGGGGATGCCGAGATTGGCGAGTACTCCAACATCGGCGCCGGCACCATCTTTGCCAACTACGACGGTGTGAAAAAGAGCAGCTCAAAGATTGGCTCACACGTTCGATCCGGCTCGCACAACGTTTTTGTGGCGCCCATTACGATTGGAGATGGAGCGTATACCGCTGCCGGAACAGTAGTAAGAAAAGACGTAGCACCTGGAGATCTTGGAATGAATGTTGCACCACAGCGAAACATAGCTGACTGGGTTATTTCGAAAAGACCAGGTACAAAATCTTCTGAAGCAGCCGCAAAAAGCAACGACAAATAGAAATCGGGAGCCCGCAGTTGACCATTAAGACCTCTGGAGAAAAAAGGCTGGCTCTGGTTAGCGGTCGAGCTCATCCCGCCCTCGCAGAGGAAGTTGCAAACCTCCTGGGAACCAAACTTGTTCCTACCACCGCTTACGATTTTGCAAATGGCGAAACATTTGTGCGGTTCGAGGAAAGTGTTCGAGGCGTGGATGCCTTCGTTATTCAATCTCACCCTGCTCCGATCAACCACTGGCTAATGGAACAGCTATTGATGGTCGATGCTCTAAAAAGAGCTAGTGCGAAAAGAATTACAGTAGTCGCTCCATTTTTTCCCTACGCAAGACAGGACAAAAAACACAAGGGTCGCGAGCCAATCTCTGCAAGATTGGTAACTGATTTGTTCAAGGTTGCTGGTGCCGACCGAGTGATGTCTGTTGATCTACACAGCCCACAAATCCAAGGCTTCTTTGATGGACCAGTAGATCACCTTTGGGGACTTCCAATGCTTGCCGATTATGTGAAAGAAAAGTGGGGCCAGGATCCGCTAACTGTGGTTTCTCCGGACTCTGGCCGCGTAAGAGTTGCCGACATCTGGGCAGACCGCCTCGGAGCACCGCTTGCCATTATTCACAAGCGTCGCGATCCAAATGTGCCAAACAAAATCTCAGTCCACGAGCTGGTGGGTGAAGTAGAGGGCCGAACCTGCGTACTAGTTGATGACATGGTCGACACCGGTGGCACCATTGTGGCTGCCGCCCAGGCCCTAAAGGCCAATGGCGCCAAGACCGTTATCGTTGCAGCCACCCACGCGGTCTTCTCGGGCACTGCGGTTGAGCGTCTATCGGATGATGCAATTGATCATGTGATTGTGACCAACACTTTGCCAATTCCTCCAGAAAAAGAATTCGCAAAACTAACCGTGTTATCGATTGCCCCATTAATTTCAAAAGCGATTAGAGCTGTTTTTGGCGAAGACTCAGTTACCTCACTCTTCCCCGGCCAGTCCTAAGCTCTCACTTATTGGTGCCTCCGCGCTGGGGGTTGCCTCGATGCTGGGCGCCGGAGTTTTTGTAGTTTTTGCCCCAGCGTCAGAATTAGCCGGTTCATATCTATTTCTTGCAATTGGAATAGCAGGAGTTGTTGCTGCGCTGAATGCAAGAAGCATGAGACAACTATCCAAAGTTTTTCCTAGAGCCGGTGGAGCATACGCTTTTGGAAAAGAGTATCTATCGAGCAACTGGGGATTTTTGGCCGGCATCGCGTTCATTCTTGGAAAAGTAGGATCAGTTGCCGCGATTGCGCTAGCAGCAGCTTCATACATTTATCCAGAGGCGAAGGTAGAAGTCGCTTTTGCTTCCCTTGCACTAATGACTGGCATAAACGTCTTAGGCATTAATCGAACTGCCACTGGCGCACTCCTTCTTAGCGTTCCCACGGTTGCGCTTTTGCTGCTCGTCGGAATCTCGGGATTTCAAGTGGCAGCAGGTGAATCGCAGGATCAAAGTTCAATAGCGGGAATTTTGCCTGCAGCAGCTTTGATCTTTTTTGCATTTGCGGGTTACGCCAGAGTGGCAACTCTTGGTCCAGAGGTTAAAGACCCGAGTGAAAACATCCCCAAAGCAATCACGCTGTCGTTGGTGTTTGTGATTGCAATTTACTTTTTGGTCTCTAATGCCCTTCAAGCTCAGCTAGGGAAGGCTTTGCAATTTTCGATAGCCCCAATCCAGGACTTTGCAGCCATCGCATTGCCTTGGCTGCCAGCTCAGTTGGTTGTTTTGGTGGCAGCAACGGCCTGTCTTGGCTCACTCCTATCTTTACTTGCGGGCATCTCACGAACCGCAGAGGCTATGGCTAAGGACAGGGAAATCCCACGATTTATTGGCCTGAGAAGCAAGCGCTTCGATAGCCCATGGGTGGCCGATCTTTTGATTCTTAGCATCGCAAGCGCCCTGCTGGTATCAGGAGATATCACTTGGACAATCGGGATTTCCTCATTTGCGGTGCTGGTCTACTATGCGATTGCCAACCTCGCAGCCTTTCGGCAGCTTCACTCGAAACAGCCAGTGGGCAGAGTATTGGCTCTGTTAGGAGCTGCACTCTGCCTAGGTGTGGGGTTCTTTGTTCCTGTTGAGTCGCTGCTAGTTACAACCGTGACACTGGCCGTTGCGATGGGGCTCCGGGCAGGTTTGATAATGAGAAGGCTCTCAAGCTAGGCTATAGATAACAACGGCGAGGGTTTCTTTTAGAAACCGTAATCGACGGGGTTCTTAGGGCAAGTTCCCAGATCCTCGCGTCAAACGCTTGAGTAGAAAAAGATTCAACAGGTCCTTATTGGACTTGCCTAAACATTAAGGACATTCAACATGGCAGAAAACAAACTAGTAGCAGAGCTCCGCACCAACTTTGGTAAAGGCGCTGCTCGCAAGCTTCGCGCCGCAGGAAAAACTCCAGCGGTAATCTACGGACACGGATCTGATCCAAGACACATCACTTTGCCTGCGCATGAGATCGCTTTGGTGCTTCGTCACAAGAATGCGCTTATCGACCTAGACATCGCAGGATCAGCTCAGTT
>JBIIQS010000061.1:0-4574 GCA_044341965.1 Rhodoluna sp. | reverse complement strand
CTTGTGAAGCGCGGGGTATCTCTCAAGAGCCTGGAAGATGGAAAGCCTTTTCCATCAGGCAAAGAATTCCGCATTGAAGCCAAGATTAAAGACGGTATCAACCAAGAACAAGCCAAGAAGATTTCGAAGATCATCCGTGAGGAAGGCCCGAAGAGCATCAAGAGCCAGATTCAAGGTGATGAGCTTAGGGTTTCAAGTAAATCTAGAGATGATTTGCAGGAGCTTCAGGCTCTGCTGAGATCTAAAGATCTAGAAGTAGATTTACAGTTCGTCAATTACCGTTAGTGAACCAGTAATTGGGAAAGCGTTTTCAACTGCTTCCTTCCGCTTAGCTTGCTTGGCAAGTCTTCCTGAGAGTATGCCGGCGATAAACATCAAAACAATTGGCAGAACGAAAGCTATCTGAAGACCAACGCTTTCGGCTAACCCACCCATAACAACCTTGGCGCCAATTACTGCAAGAGAGTTCAGCAGGGACATTCTCGCGAGGGCCTGCGACGTTGTAAGGCCAGAAACATGGCCAGCCGCTCCAAAGAATGATGGCACCAGAGGAGCAAGGCCAAAACCTCCCAGGGCCCAGAAAAAAGAAAGTACGGCGAGGGCCAGAATTTGGTTGTATTCAACAAGTGGTGGTGCAAGAACTAGGCCAAGTGCCATCATGATTGATCCGTAGATTCCACCCCACTTAGATAATTCACTGATGTGATATTTCTCCGTTGCTTTAGTAATCAATAGACGGCCACTGATCATGGCAAGCATGAATGATGCAAAAGGCACCGCTCCCAAAGTTGGTGAAAGCAGCATTACCTCTTGCGAGAACAGGGCGGACCAGTCCATCATCACTAGCTCGAGAAACACTCCAGTAAACAGTCCAAGGGCTAGTAGCCAAAGCTGGTTTGGGGACTTGAAGAATGGCACTTTCTTGGAAGCCTGCTTCTCTTCTTTGTGGCCATCTTCTTCAGGAGAAAGCATGGATCTAACATAAACCTGGAACACCACTAAGCAAACTAGAGGAACTACAAACAAGTGAATCTGGAGCGAAACGAAGCTAGCCATGATTCCAGACAGCGCAGCACTAGCTCCAGCCCCGATGCTCCAAGCTGCGTGGAATTTGCCAATGATGACTTGCTTCACTCGCTTTTGCAGCATGACTGATTGAGCATTAATCGCAATGTTGAAAAAGCTCATGCTGAACATCATCACGGTTTGAAATAGGAAGAAAACAAAACCATTTGGTGCCCAAGCCAAGCTCATAACAGAGAGCACAATGAATACGCTTGAAAGGTTGATTATTGGCCTAGTTCCAAATCGTCCAACCAAACGGTTCGCAACCAAAAGTGGCAACAAGGAACCGATTCCTGCAAATCCAATAATCAAACCCCAGACGGCGAAAGAAACCCCGATCTGCTCAATGATTTCGGGGATTCGAGGGATAAAGGTGATTGCAACAAATCCCTGGGTAAAGAAGAAAACAGCAAGTGCTGTTTGTGCACTCTTAAGTCTTGCTGGAGGTAAGGGCACTTTCGCTACTTCTTTTTCGCAACGGTAAGGAAGTCTTCGCGCTCAACAAGCTTGATTCTCTCGCGCTCTTGAGCTTCACCTAGGCGCTTTTCCTCGGCATCGATTCTGAGCCATTCAGGCCAACCAACAAAATCAATCTTTCTCGAAGTCAGGAGTTCAGTTATTGAATCCTCGGAAGGATATGCCGGTTGCCACCAAGTGTTCTTGTCTTCAATGATTTGAGCAATGGTTTCGATTGCATCGCTCTTGGTGTGTCCAATTAGCCCTACAGGACCGCGCTTGATCCATCCGGTCGCATAAACACCTTGGATGTGTTTCCCATCTGAATCCAGCACTCTACCTTTGTCATTTGGAATAACGCCAGCTTTTTCGTCAAAAGGAACTTCAGATAACTCAGAGCCAAAGTACCCAACCGCACGATAAACCGCCTGAATCGGGAACTCTCGAAACTCACCAGTAGGCTTCACGTTGCCTGTTCCATCGAGCTGGGTTCTTTCAATCTTGATACCGGCTACCTTGCCGTCTCGTTCCAAGATCTCAACAGGTGCACTAAAGAAGTGCAGGTGCAGCCTGCGCTTAGCGCCAGTGATCTCATTTGATCGAAGTTCTTCCAAGGTTTTCACCATGACCCTAGTTTGGTTATTGCTGTCAATGGCTTTCTGTGATTCCTCGTCATACAGGAAGTCTTCGTCATAGACGATGGTGTCTACGCCCTCTATATGAACAGCCTCACGAAGTTCTAACGGTGAGAACTTCACTTGAGCGGGTCCTCTTCGACCAAAGACATGAACGTCGGTAGCTTGTGATGCGCGGAGTCCCTGGTAGACGTTGTCTGGGATGTCAGTTGAGAGCATAGCCTCAGCTGGCTTTGAGAGAACTCTGGCAACATCCAAAGCCACATTGCCGTTTCCCAAAACAGCAATTTCCTTGGCACTTAGGTCCCAGCTACGTTCAAAGTCAGGGTGGGCGTCATACCAGTTCACAAACGCTGCCGCACCAAAAGATCCTCCAAGATCTATACCTGGAATGTTTAGGTTGGCATCCTTTACGGCGCCGGTTGAGAAGATAACTGCGTTGTAGTGCTTCTTTAGATCGTCAAGAGTTATGTCTTTGCCGTATTCAACGTTTCCAAAGAATCTAATGTCTCCTCTGTCGAGCACTTCATAAAGCGCTCTAATGATTCCCTTGATTCTCGGGTGGTCGGGAGCAACACCGTAGCGAACAAGTCCATAAGGTGCAGGAAGTAAATCAAAAAGATCTATGGAAACATCAAAGTCACGAAGTTCGGATTTGATAATCAGGTCAGCTGCATAAATACCTGCTGGACCAGCACCCACAATCGCAAGCCTTAGCTTTGACATCTACCTATTCCTTATTTACTAAAAACTTAGTTGCTGCGTTCTATAACTGCTTCGGCGAAAGAGGTCAGTGCTTCACGAACTGGACCCTTTGGTAATTCGTCTAGTGCACCGATAGCTTCAGCAGCCCATCTCTTGGCTTCTTGGTAAGTTCGCTCCGTTACGGGGTGATCCCGAAGGGCTTTGAGTACGGTCTGGAGTTTGGCTTCTTCGTCGAGGCCGGAGTCAATTATGTCAATCAACTTGGCTGCTTCCAAATCACTCTTAGCTTCCTGTCGTAAATACATAACAGGAAGGGTTGGAACGCCCGCACGAAGGTCAGTTCCTGGAGTCTTACCCGAGACCGCTCCGTCAGAGCGTAGATCGATGTAATCATCAATTAGTTGGAACGCTACGCCGATTGCTTCGCCGTATTTTCTTACTGGCTCGCGCAGGGCTTGATCCGCACCGGAGAAAATAACTCCGAGCTCAGCCGATGCCGAAATTAGAGATCCAGTTTTATCTGCAAGAACGTGTAGATAGTGCTCGATTGGATCTTGGCCTTCTTGTGGGCCAACTGTTTCATTTAGTTGACCGAGGCAAAGCCTTTCAAAAGTGTCTGCCTGCAAGGTAAGTGCCTTTTGGCCCAACTTAGAAACCAATTGCGACGCTCTTGCAAAAAGCAAATCACCAGTCAAAATCGCGACGTTGTTTCCCCAAATTTCGTGAGCCGAATCAACGCCTCTTCTTCTAGGTGCATCATCCATAACATCATCGTGATACAAAGTTCCAATGTGAGTTAGCTCCACAACGACTGCAGCTTGAATAACTTCGTCGAGGTTAGCATCACCAAGCTGCGAAGTTAGAAGAACTAAGGTCGGTCTAATTCTTTTTCCACCGGCGTCAATTAAGTGACGGGTGGTTACCTTTGCAATCGGGTCGGTGTGTTTTACGGACTCTACTAACTGCTGCTCAACTTTGTCTAAGCCAATTTCAAGCTTCTCTAGAAGTTCTTTATCAGCAACTTTCCTTAGTTGTCTTGGTAGAGATGTGCGCGCCATCTAGACCACCTTCGGTTTGAAACCGCTGTGGATGGCCACTATGCCAAGAGTTTGGTTTAGATAACTTACCGATTCAAAACCAGCCGATTCAATAATCTTTACTAACTCCTGCTGGCTTGGCCAAGCATCGATTGATTCGGCTAGGTAGCCATAAGCCTCTGGAGTCTTACTCACCATGGCCGACAGGGTTGGAAGAATGTTTCGAAGATAGAAGCGGTAAAGACTGTTTAGAAAACCGTTAGGGATTCTGGAGAATTCACAAACCACTAACTTCCCACCTGGCTTTAGAACCCGAAGCATTTCAGCAAGCGCAACCTCGATTTTCTCGACGTTCCTGATGCCAAAGGAAATAGTTACGGTGTCAAACAACCCGTCCGCAAAAGGAAGTGCTGCCGCATCAGCGTAAACAAATTCCAGCTCCGGATGCCTTTTTCTTCCCTCTTCGAGCATGCCATTAGAAAAGTCAGCTGCTACTACTTTCACGCCTTCGCGCAGAAAGACAATCGAGGAAGACCCAGTACCCGCGGCGAGATCCAGAATGGTTTGACCGGGTTGGGAATTGACTAGTTTGGCCACTTTTTTGCGCCAGATGCGGGCTGAGCCGAAGGAGAGTAAATCATTGGCTTTATCGTAGTTTTTGGCTACCCCATCAAAC
>JBIIQS010000060.1:0-4579 GCA_044341965.1 Rhodoluna sp. | reverse complement strand
ACCGCTTCGAATTGCCCTGATTGATTGGAACACGAGTGTTCGATCTGCCAGGAAGATAATTCTTGATGCCACTGAAGACCTCACCGTGGTCTTTGAATCCGATGGCAGCCAAGATCAGCTAAACCAGCTACCTGATCTATTGGTGGATGTCATCGTTATTGATCAACAACTAAATAGCAAAACAGGAGTAGAAGCTTTTTTGACACTTAGGCAAAGGTTTGAGAACTCGTCAGAGGTTCCCAAGGCAGTTCTCACCACGGTCTATGAAATTGCAAATCTCCGCGTCCAAGCTCTCGGAGCTGGAATGCACGATGTGGTGAGTATCGATAACGGCCCCGATGGGCTAATTAGTGCCATTAGAGCGGCCGCTTCAGCTGGGCCAGCTATTGAGCTAGCAGATCTTGCGAAGTTGCTCAACGAAACCCCACCCATTTTCAGAAGCGATTTCGAACTTAGTCAAGCTGTTATTGCGCTACCGGTTAGAAAAAAGGGCATGATTGAAAAACTCGCCGAGGAGTGGCCAAAGATAACCTCCGGCTCCAAGCCGAAACTGACACTTGAGCAATACCAACCGCTGGCTCTTTCGCTAGGCTTTCTTAGCGCCAGCGAGCTCATTATCAAGCTCATGCAGAATGGGGTTTTGGATGCCAAGTGAGGCGCAAAGCGTTAAGGCAATCTCATTCGGGGTAGGTTTTGCAACCGGCCTCTATGGCATTTCTTTTGGAGCTCTGTCTGTGGCTGCAGGCTTAGATTTTTGGCAGACCATGGCGCTAAGCCTTTTGATGTTTAGCGGCGGTAGCCAGTTTGCTTTTGTTGGAGTTATCGCAACCGGAGCAGGAGTAGTTCCCGCGGTCTTGTCAGCCTGGCTATTGGGTGTTCGTAACGGCTTCTACGCAATTAGATTAGCGCCTGTTATGTCCTTGTCTGGAATCTTGAAGCCTGTTGGAGCGCAACTAACAATTGATGAATCAAATGCTGTTTCGCTGTCCCAAGAACCTGATCTTCCAAAACAGCGTCAAGGCTTTTGGCTGACCGGAATTTTCGTTTTTCTGTTCTGGAACCTCGCCACAGCTGTCGGAGCTTTGCTTGGTTCTGCCATTGGTAACCCCGCTGACTGGGGTTTGGATGCTGCAGCTGGTGCGGCTTTTCTTGGATTAATTTGGCCAAAACTAAAAGAGTCCAAGCTGTTACTGCTAGCTGTGGTTTCAGCCATTATTGCCACCCTGCTTTCTGAGTTTGTGCCGGCTGGTATTCCCGTACTTCTCACCGCAGGCGTGGCTGTTGTCTTCTGGATAATTGAGCTTTTAGGAAAATCAAAATGACGCTTTGGGTAGGTGTTTTGCTAGCAAGTGCTCTGGTTTACTCCTGGAAGCTACTAGGGCATCTCATCCCGGAGCGTTTCGTTCGGAATCCAAGCATTCAATCTCTGGCTGCGCTACTTACGGTCGCAATGCTTGCAGGCCTAGTTGGAATTCAGACTTTTGTGTCCGCCGAGGGGATTACTTTGGACGCGAGGGCAGCTGCCTTGGCGGTTGCCGCGGTTCTTTTCTATTTGAGAGTGCCATTTATTTTTGTGGTGATTGCAGCAGCGGCAGTTGCCAGCTTGCTAAGGATGTGGCTCTAGTCCTCTAGGTGATCGGTTCCTGGCAACCAGGACTGACCCGGTCTATTCCAACCGAGCTCGGCCATAACTTCGAATGCTTCACTTTTGGCATCTTCTGGCAGCCTGTCGACATAAATGATTCCCTCAAGATGATCAAATTCATGTTGGAAGATCCTTGCGAACCAACCCTCGGCCTCGATCTTTATCGGCTTTTGCTCGAGATCCACACCTTCGATAATTGCCCAATCAGCTCGCTGCAGCGAAAATCTTTCACCCGGGACGGAGAGGCAGCCTTCGCTGTGCAATTCCTCATCGGGTTCTTCGTCTGATATTGGCCCAATAGTAATTGTTGGATTTATCACAACCCCCCTTCGAGGGTTGTCATCGTCATCAGGGTAGTCGTATACAAACACTTGCAGTGAAACGCCCACCTGAGGGGCAGCTAGGCCAACCCCCGGAGCGTTCTGCATGGTTTCGAACATGTCTCGAACTAGATTCGATAATTCCTGATCAAATGCTGTGACCGGCTGGGCCCGCTGGTGCAGTACTTCGTCTCCGTAGATGCGGATTGGCCTGATCATGGCTCAAATCTAGCCGTTAGTTTTGGCTAATCAGCTCAATTCAGGGCTAGGCTCGAATTTGGGAAATTTTAGGAATACTTGTGGGACCAGAACTTCGATTATTAGCAATTGTTCTTGCCGTATTGGCAGCGGTTGCTTTGGCTTTTGGTGCACAGTTTCAAAACCAGGCGGTTTCAACTAGCCGTGAAAAGCACATCCAGCCCAAGGTTTCACTATCGCTTAAAGAGCTAATCAATTTGCTTATAAAACCTCGCTGGGTTTCTGGAACAAGCTTGATGGTTTTGGCGATGCTTTTACAGCTTGGAGCGCTTTCGCTGGCACCACTTATTGTGGTGCAGCCCATCGGTGCGATAGCTCTAGTGATTACCTCTGTGCTAAACGCGCGATACACCAAGACCAAACTAAATCGAGCGACCATGTTTGCAATTGGACTAAGCACCTTTGGAGTTGGTGGCTTTGTAGTTACTGCCTCTCAGGTGGCTGCCCAAGTGGAACTAACCGATGAGAATTTACTTCGGGTTCTGCTGCTGTTTGTAATCATCTTGGTTGCCTTTGCGGCGCTGTTTATAATCTTTGGGAAAAAAGCCAAAGCGCTAACCTACATTCTTGGAGCCGGAGTGTTGTATGGATTTGTCGCAACCCTTGCCAAGGTAACAATCCAACGCCTGTATCAGATGGACTACGACATCTTGACCTTGATTGCTGTGGTGAGCATGATCGGCGCCGTGCTGCTAGGTGGCTGGTTCGTTCAGAACGCTTATGCCTCTGGGCCGCCGGATTTGGTTATCGCAGGATTGACGGTTATCGATCCGATAGTTGCAATTGCAATTGCTATTGGCATCCTAGGAGAGGCCCAGCAGGCCACCTTGGGCTCTGGATCTCTGTTCTCTGCCTTTGGGCTGCTGGCGATCTGCGGAGTGTACTTACTCAGTAAGGTTCACCCGGAACTTAGAAATCGACCCAAGGCTTCCGTCAAGTAAACTTGTCATCACACCCCAAAATTCAATCTCAGGGATGAAATGACTGATGCAGTAAGAGCTAGCAAGCCCATGCGCGTGGTCATTGGCTGCGACACCTTCCCGCCAGATATAAACGGGGCATCTAGATTTGCTGAGAGGTTAGCGGCTGGTTTAGTCCGGGCTGGCCACGATGTGCACGTTATTGCACCTTCTTATAGCAAAAGTTATGGCACCTTCAATGAAGTTCATGACTCCAGCTCTATGACTGTTCACCGGCTCAAAAGCTACCGAGTAGTGCAACACAAGACCCTGCGGTACGTGTGGCCATTCACCCTAAAGGCCAAGACCGATCGAATCTTGAAAGATCTGAAGCCTGATGCGGTCCATATCAACTCTCACATGATTGTTGGCAGGTATCTAATTAGATCCGCAAAGCAGCAAGGCATAAGAGTTATTGCCACCAACCACATCATGCCTGAGAACCTAATCAAGTACTCGCTTGTTATTCCGCGCTGGGCAGAAAAGGTCGCAATGAGCCTGGCCTGGAAAGACACGGGTCGAATCCTTAAAAAAGCTGACGTAGTAACAACCCCAACAAGAAAAGCCGCAAACCTTCTGGAAAGTGCTGCTGGACTATCCGGTGTGCTAGCCGTTTCGTGCGGTATCAAGGCTTCGAATTTTGCGAACAACACCCCAACAACTAACACCGAGCCAAGAGTTCTTTTTTTGGGACGGCTTGATTACGAGAAACACATTCACAACCTGATTAAGGCCTTGGCTCTCCTGCCAAAATCTCTCAAGGTCAAACTCGAGATTGTTGGCGACGGGGGAGAGCGCGAGTACTTAGAAAATCTTGCCAAAGACTTAGGGCTAGAAAAGAACATCGAATTCCGAGGTCACATCTCCGACGAAGAGTTACCAAAGGTATACGAAAGAGCAACAGTATTTGCCATGCCTTCGATTGCAGAGCTGCAATCAATTGCCACCATGGAGGCCATGGCCTCAGGTCGTCCAGTTGTGGCCGCAGACGCCATGGCACTGCCTCATTTGGTGCACGATGGTGACAACGGCTACCTGTTCCCCCCGGATGACGTCAAGGCTTTCGCGGACCGCCTTCTAAAGGTGCTAACCGCTGATCAAAAAGAGCTAGATCGACTCTCGGAGAACTCACTGCATTTGATCCAGTCCCACGATATTGATCGCACCATAAGAATCTTTGAAGGTCTTTATAGCGGTGAAGCACGGGAAGAGAACGAGACCGCCGACAACCTTGCAACCTACTCACTGCCTATCGGAATCCTTAGTAAATCCATTAGTAGATCTATTGCTCTAGCCAGAAGGCGCTCAGCCAAGCTTCGCGAGCAAGCAGAGCTCACACGCAAGGAATTAATCGCCAGAGCTGAAGATGCCAGGGATGAAGTAATAGAGCGCCTAGA
>JBIIQS010000059.1:0-4667 GCA_044341965.1 Rhodoluna sp. | reverse complement strand
TCATGAAAACGTCAGCGGCGTCACCTTTGAGAAGGAAGCTACCGCCAATAGGCGATCCAAACCAGTCGGTGTAATCACGGAAGAAGTTACGGTTTCCATATGCGCTACAAACATCTCCAACCCCATAGAGGTTTCCAAGAGCGGTTTGGTTTGGAACGTAAGGTGTGTAGTAATACAAGGCGGCGGTTGCCTTGTTTTCCAAAACAAATGATTGAGCGCCACAACCGGGGTTATTGGCTTGGTAAGGGCGACTGATGGTTCTTCCTGGTTTTAGCCAGGTGAAAGAACCTGCTGGATTGCTGTACCACTGTAATTGTCCGGCACCTTTGTAAAGCTGCCAGAAAAATCCTGCGGAGGCCGCGCTACAACCAGCAGGTGTGTCTGGACAGTCCATTCCAAGTGCAAACTCGTAGGCACGGGCACTCGGGTTAGTTGAAGTTACTAGCCCCTGCTCTTTTTGCAATTTAACCAAAAGCACCTTAGGGCTAATTCCACAAGCGATTGATACGTCATAAATGATTTCAGCGGCGCTAACGTTTGTCTTTGCAGGAAGCGATGCACATCTTCCAGCTGTTCCAGTTACAGCTGGAGTGCTGAGGCGGTAATCCTTGAGACAACCTGGTCTTGTTGGATCTGCTCGACAGGCCGCAACTTTTCCATTTAGGAATCTTTGGATGTCGACGGCAGACATAGTTCCCGAAGTGTAAAAAGCGCTGTCGCTAATAATTTGTCCCGGGTTAAACCAAGCGGCATTAGCAGCTTCTGCTGGAGTGCTCTCTGACTCGACCGCGACAATGCCCACTGCCGACACCGCGGCAATTAGCAACATAGACCAGAGTTTTCCAGTTGTTTTAATCATTAGGGAATGATCACCTCAAATTTTTGGGATTCACCGATGTGGTTTTCGGATTTGTAACTAACGGTGAGCGACAAAGTGCCCTTCGGTAGCCCTGAAAAACTTACGTTGAATGGGAAACACTGCGTTGAGGTAACGTTGCGCTCAGCTTTCACCGTTGCAATAGCTGTGGCAGTTTCTCCTTGGTAGTAGCTAAGAATGCAACTTCCGCCATCTTCGGCAAAATTGCTAACTTCGGAAACCACGTTTAGTACCCCAGCTGAGGTGTCGGAGTAAAGGATGTTCAATTCGGCAGGCGCCATAGTTGGAGAAACTGAAGGCGAAGGAGATGGCGAGGTCGAAGGAGAAGTAGCTTCCCCTTGGCTAGTTTCTTCGCCTGGTGTGACGCTGGAGGAGCCGGTCGGCTTGATTAGCTCATCGTTTGGGGTGCCGGCGTTTGGATAAAAGAGGGTGCAGCCAGCTAGCACCAGGGCTGTAGCCAAGCCAAGCGCGACAATAAAGGCTCTTTTCATAACGCACTCCTCACGTACCTTCAAGCCTAGGTTGAACTTTCTAGAATGGCAACGCAAAACGCAAAGGGCACGGATATTGAGCAAAAAACCGGCAATGGCGGAGAATCCCCAGAATCTAGCTGGTCAGCGAGTGTTTTTAGCGAAATTTCTTATGGAAATTAGCACTGTCAGGAATTTGCCAGCTTCAAAGCAACCAATTTTGTGCCGCAAAGCATTGCGGTCGTGAATTTGTCAGTTAGCTGTTTTTGATTTGATTTTGCAGCTGAGTGTTTTTCTCCGCGACTAGATCAGCGAGAGAGACTCCGTAGTCAACAAGTTTCTTCTCCAACGCTTTATCGCTGGTGGACAAAATTCTGGCGGCAAGTATTCCAGCGTTCTTTGCTCCACCGATGGAAACTGTTGCAACTGGAATACCAGCTGGCATTTGAACTATTGAAAGCAGCGAGTCCATGCCATCAAGTTTGCCCAGTGGAACTGGAACACCAACAACGGGAAGTGTTGTTACAGAAGCCAGCATGCCGGGAAGATGTGCGGCGCCTCCGGCACCAGCGATGATTACCTTGATGCCTCGTGAGGCAGCAGTTTTTCCCCACTCAATCATTCGCTCGGGAGTGCGATGAGCTGAGAGCACTTCGACTTCGTATTCGATTCCAAAATCCTTTAACGCTTGAGCGGCATCGGACATGACTGACCAGTCCGAGTCGGAACCCATCACAACTGCTACAAGTGGATTGGTAATTGGAACTCCCGTCGATTTACCTAATACTGAAATATTAGTTGTTTAGTTGGTTCCTGGCACCCTCGGCAGTCCGAAGACAAGTCTCAACATCGTCACCAACTACGGTGATATGCCCTAGCTTTCTACCAAGCCTTGGAGCTTTTCCGTAGAAGTGGATATTTACCTCTGGGAATGAGGACATGACTTTGTCATAGTTAGCCAGAAGATCCTGGGAGTTAGAGACCCCAAGAAGATTTGCCATGACCGCCACAGGTCTTATCGGATCTGTTTTACCGAGCGGAAGATTTAGTACAGCTCGAAGGTGTTGCTCAAATTGCGAAGTAGCTGATCCCTCGATTGTGAAGTGACCTGAATTATGTGGTCGCATTGCCAATTCATTCACTAGTAGTTCACCTTGGTTAGTTTCAAACATTTCAACAGCTAAGTTTCCAGTTACACCTAGAGATTCGGAAATCAACCTTGCTATTTTTACTGCTTCCCTGGACATTTCGGAACTGATGTTTGGAGCTGGCGACAATACTTCGGAGCACACTCCATTTTTTTGTCTTGTCTCCACAACCGGCCAGCTCGCAAAATCACCATTTGGATTTCTAGCACATAGCTGAGCAAGTTCTCTTTTGAATGACACTTTTTGCTCCACCAGTAATGATCCACCCAGGGAAGCGAGCATAGGATCTGCCAGCCAGTCTGAAACTTGCTCCGAAGAACTGACCACTCGAACACCCTTGCCGTCATATCCGCCGATCGGTGTCTTCACAACAACTTCGGGGCCATGCTCATTGATGAACTGATCCAATTGCAAGGCTGTGGATACTTCTTTCCAAATTGGGCTTGGTGCGCCCATCTTCTCTAGCGCTTTGCGCATAACAAGTTTGTTCTGGGCGTGCGCAAGCGCTCTTGATGAGGGCTGAACGGAAATTCCCTGCTGCTCTAATTGCTGCAAGATTGCAAGCGGCACATGCTCGTGATCGAAGGTTATGACATCAACAGATTTTGCAAAGGTCAGAACAGTTTCAAAGTCGGTAAAGTCTCCAACAAGGGTGGTGGCCTCGGCTGCCGGAGAGTCTTGGGTTTCTGCGAGAACTTTTATTTCGATTCCCAGCTTGCCGGCAGGTGCAATCATCATTCGGGCAAGTTGACCACCGCCAATTACACCAACGCGGGAGTTAGTCAACTAAATGATCCTTACAACTAAAGAGCTTTGCTTGCCTCGGCTTCAATGGCGGCGGCTAGCTGCTTAGGTCTAGAGTAGCCGCTGACAGTAATGACCTGGCCATCGACTTTGACCAAGGAGATCGCCTTTGCTCGAAGTGGCTTGGGGCGCTGAACTGCTATCGAAGAAAGCTCCGAAAGGTTTAGTACTTTTTTACGCAATCCAAATAGCCCCGAACGGTGAATAATCCTCTGGTCAGTGATCACAAGTGATGCGGCCAACCAATTAAGCAATGGCACTAACCAAAAAAGCGAAACTGCCGCGATGGCCGCCCATAGGACAATCTGATACAGATCGGGGGCAACCAATTCAAAAAAGTAGATCACTGAAAATGAGCTAGCTGCTAAAACCAAAGTTGGGAACAGTAAAGCAGCTGCCCTTGGGCGAAGTCTTACCAATCTAGTTTCGAAATATTCAGTCACTATCTAATCTTCTCGCTTTGCAGTTCTGAGGTGTAGGACATCGCCGGCAGATACCGTTAGTGTTTTGGTAGCACTCAATAATTGCAACCTGCCACCCTCGTCTATTCCGATCGCCTCTCCAGCTGTCGATGAACCATCTGGAAACAAGACCTCAACAAGCTCTCCGATAGTTGCCGATGCCTCAATGATTCTTGCTCGCAAGCCACTAACTACCGCATCACCACCAGCTTCAACAAGGTCTAAGTAAAGGTGCTGGAAGCAACTAATGGTTCGCGCCAGCAAGCTATCTCTATCAAGACTGGTTGCACCTTCTACTAATAAAGAAGTAGCGGAGCCAGTTGGCAGCTCCTCTGCACTTTGATTCACGTTGATTCCAAAACCCACCACCACAGCCGAGAGGTCTGAGTTAGCTTCGGCCAGTATGCCGCTAATCTTCTGACCCTCCACCAAAACATCGTTTGGCCACTTGATCTTGGATTCGATACCCACTTCGGCGAGCGCGGTTTTTATTGCCTCAGCCATCATCAAACTAAGCCACCCGATTGCAGAGTCATTTTTGAAACTGGGTCGAAGTAAAACCGAGGCCATGACCGAGCTACCGGGTGCTGCTTGCCACTTTCTATCCAGGCGACCCCGCCCGGCTGTTTGAAACTCAGTTAGAAGGGTAAAAAACTCTGCATGTTGATCTGAGGCAGCCATGGCCAATAGGTCCTGGTTAGTGGATCCTGTTTCCGCAAGCGCCAACAGGCCGTTAGCTACTAGAGAGGTCTTGGGGTATTCCATGGGTAAAGCCTAGGCCAGGGCTGGTTTGTAGGAATCCTCACCAATATGGAAATATTCTCTGCGTAAAGCTGCAATAACATCACCTATTACCTCCTATAAAGTTGGTCCGATACTGCCAAAAAGCATATGGAGAGACATTGAC
>JBIIQS010000058.1:0-4731 GCA_044341965.1 Rhodoluna sp. | reverse complement strand
GCAACATTGCAGTAGTTGGCTACGGCCTCGCAGCGATTGGCCCAGGTATCGGTGTAGGTCTAGTTGTATCTAAGACCATCGAAGCAACCGCACGCCAGCCAGAACTAGCGTCAAAACTACAGGTCACCATGTGGCTGGGTATTGCATTCACCGAAGCGCTAGCGCTTATTGGTCTTGCAACTCCATTCATCTTCGCTTAAGCAAAAGTTAAGGACTAAACCATGATTTCAAGGATTATCGTCTTAGCGGCGGAAGAAGAGACTAAAAACCCACTTCTGCCTGCCGACTACGACATTCTTTGGTCTTCGGTCGTTTTTGCCATCATGCTTACCTTCTTCTGGCTACGGGTTCTCCCTAGCTTCAAGAAGGTACTCAATGAAAGAACTGAAGCTATCGAAGGACGTTTGGCTGCTGCAGAGAAGGCTCAATCTGAGGCTGCTGCAAAAACCGACGAACTATCTAAAGCTCAGGAGAACACTCGCGCTGAAGCCAGCGCAATTCGCGAAGAAGCGCGTGCCGAAGGCGCTGCGATTCTGGCCGAGTTGAAAGAGCAAGCTCAAGCGGAGGCGGCCAGAATCACTCAAACCGCCAAGGCTCAAATCGAGGCAGAGCGTCAGGCTGCCCTGGTTAGTTTGCGCTCCGAAGTGGGATCAATGGCAATCGATTTGGCCTCCAAGGTTGTAAGCCAGAGCTTGAAAGACAGCGCAACTGCCTCCAAGGTAGTTGACGATTTCTTGAAAGATCTAGAAAATTCCGAAAAGGCAGGCAAGTAAGCATCATGTCGAGTTCTACCAGGCAAGCACTAAGGGCGGCTAAGGAAATCCTTACCCCGCTTCTAGTCGACGCTGACCTTCGATTCGCGGAAGAGATTTTCGTAATCAGTTCAGCTATGTCTGGATCAAAACAACTGCGCAACATTCTCTCGGACCCTTCCGCTGAGATCGCGGGTAAGAAAAATGCCCTGAGCGCAGTGTTTGGAGCATCGGTTTCGCCCAAGGCAGTTGAGTTGGCGGGAAAAATCGTCGCTCTGCGTTGGTCCAAGGGTTCTGATCTGGTTAGCGCCATGGAGCAGTTAGCCGTGCATTCGGTTGCAGCCATTGCCGCAAGATCCAAATCCCTTGAAGCCCTGGAAGCCGAGTTGTTCGAATTCCGCAAGGTTGTCGACTCAGACCAGCAGCTTCAAATCGCTTTGGCTTCAAGGCAAGCAAGCGATGAGCAAAAACTCACCATGGTGAACGAACTGATTTCGGGAAAGTTTGGCAAGGAAGCTAGCTTGCTGATTCGGTTTGCGGTAATTGGCTCAGCCAAGGTTCGTATTTCGGTTGTCTTGGAGCAGTTTGGCAAGTTACTAGCCGCTTACGCCGAGCGCTTGGTGGCAACAGTTACTGTTGCTCAAGCCTTGAGCGATTCCCAGGAAGCAGCTCTTGAGAAGTCACTAGCTCGCGACTACGGAAATGATCTTCGTCTCAACATCGAGATAGACCCAGCAATTCTCGGTGGCATCAAGGTTCAAATCGCTGGAGAAGTTATTGACGGCAGCGTTGCTAACCGTCTCAAGCAAGCAAAGATGATGCTGGCTTAGGCCAGCATCTAACCGGGGTTCGCCCCAGAAGTAGAGGAAGCAAATGGCAGATCTAAAAATCAGCCCAGATGAGATTCGCGATGCCCTGAAGGGTTTTGTGAACTCCTACGAGAGCGACAAGGCTTCGCGCAACGAGGTCGGACACGTAATCGATGCCGGTGACGGTATCGCTCACGTTGAAGGACTTCCCTCCGCGATGGCTAATGAGCTTCTAAAGTTTGCTGATGGAACTCTAGGTCTTGCTCTAAACCTTGACGAGCGTGAGATTGGAACCGTTATCCTCGGAAACTTTGAGGGCATCGAAGAGGGTATGGAAGTGCAGCGCACCGGCGAGGTTCTTTCTGTTCCAGTTGGAGATGCTTTCCTTGGTCGAGTAGTTGACCCGCTAGGTAACCCAATCGATGGCCTGGGTGATATCAAGGCTGAGGCACGACGTGCCCTTGAGCTTCAGGCTCCTGGTGTAATGGCCAGAAAGTCAGTTCACGAGCCTCTTCAAACAGGTATCAAGGCGATCGACGCCATGATTCCTATCGGTCGCGGACAGCGTCAGCTAATCATTGGTGACCGCCAGACCGGAAAGACCGCAATTGCGATTGACACGATTATTAATCAAAAGGCCAACTGGGCAACCGGAGATCCAACCAAGCAGGTTCGTTGCATCTACGTAGCAATTGGTCAAAAGGGTTCAACCATCGCCGGTATCAAGGCAGCCTTGGAAGAAGCGGGAGCACTGGAATACACGACCATCGTTGCGTCCCCTGCATCTGACCCAGCTGGTTTCAAGTACCTAGCTCCTTATACAGGTAGCGCTATTGGACAGCACTGGATGTATGGCGGCAAGCACGTACTGATCATCTTTGATGACCTATCAAAGCAGGCAGAAGCCTACCGAGCAGTTTCCCTTTTGCTACGTCGTCCACCGGGCCGTGAGGCTTACCCGGGAGACGTCTTCTACTTACACTCTCGCTTGCTAGAAAGATGCGCGAAGCTCAATGATGAATTGGGTGCTGGATCGATGACTGGACTTCCAATCATCGAAACTAAGGCCAACGACGTGTCTGCGTATATTCCAACCAACGTGATCTCGATCACCGACGGCCAGATCTTCTTGCAGTCGGATCTGTTCAACGCTAACCAGCGTCCAGCTATCGATGTTGGTATCTCGGTTTCTCGAGTGGGTGGAGCAGCCCAAGTAAAGGGAATCAAGAAGGTCTCTGGAACACTAAAGCTTGAGCTCGCTCAGTACCGCTCACTAGAAGCCTTCGCGATGTTCGCCTCCGACTTGGATGCGGCATCTCGTCAGCAGTTAGCACGTGGTGCGCGCTTGATGGAGCTTCTAAAGCAGCCACAGTACTCTCCGTACCCAGTTGAGGACCAGACAGTTTCCATTTGGGCTGGAACCTCAGGCAAGTTAGATGAGGTTCCTGTCGAAGATGTTCTTCGCTTCGAGTCGGAGTTCTTGGATTACCTAAAGCGCAACAGCAAGGCAATTGAGACCATTCGTGAAACCAAGAACCTCGAAGATGACACCATCCGTGAGTTGGAAGCAGCGATTGACAAGTTCAAGAAGGGCTTCCAAACCGGGCAGGGTGTCCCACTTGCCTCTTTGGGTAACGAAGCTGTGAACGCTTTGGAAGAGGAAGAAGTAAACCAAGAAAAGATCGTCAAGCAAAAGCGCTAAAGCGTAGTTGCCAATTCGAGACTAGGAAAGGAGAGACATGGGAGCGCAGCTAAGGGTCTACCGACAGAAAATCAAGTCGGCACAAACCACCAAGAAGATTACTCGCGCCATGGAGCTAATTTCCGCTTCTCGTATCTACAAGGCGCAGCAACGCGTTGCCGCCTCGACTCCTTACTCAAGAGCGGTTACCAGAGCGGTTTCTGCTGTTGCCACCTACTCGAACATCGATCACCCACTCACAACCGAGCCAGAAACAATTGATCGCGCAGCGGTAGTTATCTTTACCTCCGACCGTGGTCTTGCTGGAGCTTTTTCCTCAAACGTTCTAAAAGAAGTTGAGCAGCTAGTTACTCTTTTGAAGAGCCAGGGTAAAGACGTTGTTTACTACCTGGTGGGAAGAAAGTCCGTTAGCTACTTCAACTTCCGCAGAAGGCTATCTCGTCAGCAGTGGGTTGGTGGCACTGACCTTCCGGAGTTCGATACCGCGAAGTCAATCGCCGATGCACTTTTGGCTGATTTCAACACTGATGCCAAAGACGGGGGAGTAGACGAAATTCACATGGTCTACAACCGCTTCGTTTCGATGATCTCCCAGGTTCCAGAGGTTGTTCGCTTGCTTCCTCTTGAGGTAGTCGAGGGCGTTGAAGAGCCTTCCAAGAGCGAAATCTTCCCGCTTTACGAATTTGAGCCAGATGTAAACAAGGTGCTCGACGCATTGCTACCGGTTTACATCGAGAGCAGGATATTCAACGCAATGCTTCAATCAGCTGCTTCCGAGCACGCTGCGCGTCAGAAAGCGATGAAGTCAGCTACCGATAACGCTGAGAAGCTGATTTTGAACTACACCCGTTTGAGCAACCAGGCACGTCAATCAGAAATTACGCAACAGATTTCCGAAATCGTCGGTGGTGCGGATGCACTAGCCACCGTTGGCGATGAGGACTAAGAGAAAGATAAGAAATGGCTGAGACAAAGACAACCCCACAGGCAGGCACCGGGCGTATTGCTCGAGTTAATGGTCCGGTGGTTGACATCGAGTTCCCACACGATGCCATCCCTGAGATCTACAACGCCCTCACAACAGAGATTGACCTGTTGGGAGAAACCACGACTCTAACTCTTGAGGTGGCTCAGCATCTAGGTGATGACCTAGTTCGCGCCATTGCTTTGAAGCCAACCGATGGTTTGGTTCGAGGCGGCACCGTTACTGACACCGGAGCGCCAATTTCTGTTCCTGTTGGCGACGTCACCAAAGGTCGCGTATTCAACGTGACCGGAGAAGTTCTCAATGGCAAACCTGGAGAAAAAATTGAGGTCACAGAGCGCTGGCCAATTCACCGGCAGCCGCCAGCTTTCGATCAGCTTGAGTCCAAGACTCAGATGTTCGAAACCGGAATCAAGGTTATTGACCTTCTGACTCCTTATGTTTTGGGTGGAAAGATTGGTCTATTCGGTGGTGCCGGTGTTG
>JBIIQS010000057.1:0-4771 GCA_044341965.1 Rhodoluna sp. | reverse complement strand
CCGGGTGCGCTTTACCTCCAAAACTCCTGGCACATCAACTTTTATTGACGCAATCACAAACTCTGTTCACTCAGTGGTGCTAAACGGCGAGGTCTTGGATCCAGCTGTAGTGTCCGATGGCATTCGAATCCAGCTACCTTCTATTGCTGCAAAGAATGAGCTCGTTGTTGTGGCTCAGGGAAAATACACCAACACCGGTGAGGGTCTGCACCGTTTCGTGGACCCAGTAGATCAAGAGGTATACCTTTATACCCAGTTTGAGGTGCCTGATTCTCGCCGGATGTTTGCCGTTTTCGAGCAACCCGACCTAAAGGCCACTTTCCAGTTCAACATCACCGCTCCCAGCTACTGGAAGGTTGTATCAAACTCCCCCACCCCAACACCAAATGACCTAAGAGAAGGTGTATCGGTTTGGAACTTTGAGCCCACCCCTCGAATCTCAAGCTACATAACAGCTCTGGTAGCAGGACCCTATGTTGAGGTTAGAGATGAACTGGTTTCATCTTCTGGCAAGACAATTCCGCTAGGTGTTTTCTGCCGCAAGTCATTATTTGAGTTCTTGGACGCCGAATACGTGTTTGAAAAAACCAAGCAGGGCTTTGAGTTCTTTGAGAAGCAGTTTGACTACCCATACCCATTTGAAAAGTATGACCAGCTCTTTGTTCCCGAATTTAATGCCGGAGCTATGGAAAACGCTGGAGCTGTAACATTCACCGAAACCTACGTCTTCCGCTCCAAAGTAACTGATGCTGTAAAAGAACGTCGCGTTGTAACTATCTTGCACGAGCTCGCTCACATGTGGTTTGGCGATCTAGTAACCATGCGCTGGTGGAGCGATCTGTGGCTAAATGAATCCTTTGCCGAATACATGTCTACTTTGGCCACCCAAGAAGCAACCGAGTGGCACGGAGCCTGGGCCACATTTGCTTCTCTAGAAAAGTCCTGGGCTTACCGCCAAGACCAACTCCCGTCGACGCATCCAATCGTTGCTGAAATAAACGACCTGGAAGATGTCCAGGTTAACTTCGATGGAATCACCTACGCCAAGGGAGCCTCAGTATTGAAGCAGCTAGTTGCTTGGGTTGGTCAAGAACCTTTCATGCGAGGAGTCTCCGACTACTTCAAAAAGCACGCCTACAAAAACACTGAGCTGAAGGATCTTTTGAAAGAGCTCGAGCACCAAAGTGGAAGAGACCTTACCCAGTGGTCCAAGCTTTGGCTTGAGACCGCGGGTGTAAACACCTTGCGACCAGAGCTTTTGGAGAAAGACGGAATGATCGAATCATTCGCCATTTTGCAATCAGCCATCGATGCATACCCGCACCTAAGACCGCACCGTATTGCAATTGGTCTCTATGAAGAACAAAACGGCAAAATCGTTCGAACCGAGCGAATCGAGCTGGATGTTGAAGGGGCCAAAACTCAGGTTCCAGAACTTACTGGCAGAAAGCGCCCAGCCCTGATCTTGCTAAACGATGACGATCTCACCTACGCAAAGATTCGTTTGGACGAGTCTTCTTGGAGCTTTGCTTTAGACAAGCTTTCACTAATTGAAGACCCGCTGGCCAGAGCTCTTGTTTGGGGATCAGCCTGGGATGCAACCCGAGATGGAGAAACCTCACCTCGCGATTTCATAAAGCTCTCCCTTCGACACATTGAATTCGAAACCGAGTCAACAACTATGTTGACGATCTTGAGACAGCTACTAACGGTTGCGAACCTATATGTAGCCGAGCAAAACCGCTCGACTGAGCAGCTGTCACTGGCTGATGGCTTGTGGAGCTTGGCTCAAAATGCTGAAGCTGGCTCGGACGCGCAGTTGCAGTTTGTGAAATTCTTCGCGCAGTTTGCTAGAAGCGATCAACAGCTAGAAAATGTTTCGGCTCTTCTAAGTGGCGAGATCAAGCTCGCCTCGCTTGCAATTGATACTGACCTGCGATGGGAGCTTGTTACCTCTTTGGCTGTCGGTGGAAAAATCTCTAGCCAGGTAGTAGATCAAGAGCTTGCTAACGACAACACCGCCAACGGACAGAAGTATCACGTTGCCGCCGTTGCCGCGTTGCCGGACATCGTTTCAAAGCAAGCCATGTTCACCAAGTTGGTTGCCACCGATGAGCTCTCGAATGCGTTGGTAAATTCTGCGAGCTTAGCTTTTGGGCGAGTGTTGGATCCAAAGTCACTACAGCCTTTTGTCGCTCAGTATTTTGCGAGTGTGCTCAAGGTCTGGGAAGACAAGACGTATCACATGGCCGAGTATCTTCTTATAAATCTCTACCCGCTGGCACTTGCCAACAAAGAGCTAGTTTCTGAGACAGAGGCTTTCCTAGCCAAAGCTGAGGTTCAAAGCAAGCCGGCGCTTCGCAGAATCATCATCGAGAACCTGGCCAATGTTGAAAGAGCGCTTAATGCTCAGCAACGGGATCTAAGAAGCTAAATGCCTGATGAGTTTGAGGACGCCAACCGCGTTGAAGTAGTTCGAATCAAGGGGCTTTCTGGAGAAGCTGTTGAGGGTAACTTCTTTGAGCTGGTTGGTGGTACCGATACTTTCAAGAAACTTGTTACTAAGTTTTATGAGGGTGTTGCCACTGACGATGTACTAAAGCCAATGTATCCAGAAGACGATTTGGGTCCAGCAGCCGAGCGACTAAGAATGTTTCTGGAGCAGTACTGGGGTGGTCCGCAAACCTATCAAGAAACCAGAGGTCACCCCAGACTCAAGCAGCGCCACCAGCCCTTCAAGATAAACCCGCTGGCTCGTGAGAGATGGTTGCATCACATGAAGGTGGCGTGTGATTCTCTGGAGCTAGCTCCCCTGCATCAAGCGCAGCTTTGGGGATATCTAGATCGTGCAGCAACTTCAATGCTGAACACATTTGAAGACTAGAAGTGCTTGGCCTCTTTAGATAACACGTGGCCAAATTGTGACGAGAGTCTGACCCAGCCTTGAGAGTGAAAAACGGGAACCATTTCGCCTTCAGTTAAAAAGCCAAGTCCGGCAGCAGCAAAGGCTGCGCCAGCTGGAACTTTCGAATCGAGGTCAATGGCTCTACCCCAAACCTCGGAACGAATACGAGCCGCTATTGGTCCACCAACTGATTCTGGGATTGTCTCCGCGACTTCGATAATTCCTTTTCTGGCAACGCCGGTAAGCATGTATTCGGGCAGGCTCGTAGCTTCCACCCAACCGGTTCGTGGTGGAGATACTCCAGCCCAGGGCACCCGCTCTGAAGACTCGAGATGAAATACAAAACTCTGTTCTGCTTCTGGCTTTTCTAGCTCAAATGCAATCCGATCCAGAATCGCCTGGATTGGAACCAATACGTTGATTTCAGCTTCTTGCTTTAGATCCATGGTGCGAAGACCTAGGACAGTTGGCCCATCATCTAAAATATTCGCCGTAAACAAAGGTGCGACGTAAGCAGTCAAAAGGGCTCCAAAGGCCCTGAGCCTGACAACTCCCTTAGGGTCCATTTTCTTGGCCCGAGTCAAAAAGGTTTTTAGATCGAGCGCAGTTTGCTGGTCCAAAAGCTGGAAGTCATTTTTCATTTCATTACTAAACTTACCCTGATAGCTGCCACGCAAAGTAAGGACACCCAAGATGAGCAAGGTTCCCCCACCTAAAGACCCACTTGCTGATCTATTGGTAGCCCTCGACATCAAAGACGCCGGTGGAGCAAGAACCAAAGAGGATATTTTCATTGGCCCGTCGCAGTGGATGCCGCACGGAAGAGTATTTGGTGGTCAAGTACTAGCACAGTGCACCGTTGCAGCAACCAGAACAGTCGACCCGGACAGAATCTTGCATTCGCTCCACGGTTATTTCTTGAGACCCGGGGACATTGATTTCCCAATTACTTTTTCGGTTGACAGGCTAAGAGACGGTAAGTCATTTTCCACCAGAAGAGTTCAGGCCTACCAAAAAGGTGAACCCATCTTTTCCATGATCTCCTCATTTCAAACTGAGAGTCCAGGACTTACCCACCACGAACAGATGCCAGAAGGTTTGAAACAGCCAGAAGATCTTCCCTCGGCAGCTGAAGTGCTTGGCGGTATTCCTCACCCGGTTGCTCAGTACTGGGCCAAGGCCAGACCGTTTGATTTGCGTCACGTGCAATCACCGATCTACTTTGAAGTAAAGGGTGAGCCAGTTGCTCACCAGGCAGTTTGGCTCAAGGCCATCGGAGAATTACCTGCTTCTCCAACCCTGCATCAAGCTGCCCTCGCCTACGCTTCCGATTTCACGCTTCTTGAAAGCATCTACCGAAGACACAAAATTTCTTGGGCTAAACCGGGACTAAAAACTGCGAGCCTCGATCACGCTATGTGGTTCCATGCTCCAGCCAAGGTGGATGAATGGATGCTCTATGTTCAAGAATCACCAGCTGCTCAAAACAGCAGAGGTTTAGCTATTGGAAAGATCTTTAGCCGCGAAGGTGTCTTGCTAGCAACAGTTGCCCAGGAGGGAATGGTTCGAGTCCCCGAAGGTAAGGTAGCTAGTCTCTTGTCAATCTTCGGTAAGTAGAGCGGTGCGGCTTGGCAGCGTCTGGACCTAAGCGTTCAATCTTGTTTGCTTCGTAGGCTTCGAAGTTTCCTTCAAACCAGTACCACTGATCAGGCTTCTCATCGGTTCCTTCGTAAGCAAGTATGTGAGTAGCAACTCGGTCGAGGAACCACCTATCGTGAGTGATCACCACGGCACAACCTGGAAACTCAAGTAAAGCGTTTTCCAAAGAACCTAAGGTTTCAACATCAAGATCGTTTGTTGGCTCAT
>JBIIQS010000002.1:0-16761 GCA_044341965.1 Rhodoluna sp. | reverse complement strand
AGATTCACGACGGTTTTTCCCCGAAGAGTCGGTAGCTTCTTAATCTCGCGCTCGTTTACATCGGACATTTCATGAGCCAAATCAAGAACTTCGATAATCTGTGGCTTGGTCAGATCAGAAGCTGAGAGCAAATTCTTCAATCTTCGATCACCACTTCGTCCACTCCATCTACCTCTTCAAGCTTCACCGAAATTCTCTCGGTCAACGCGGTAGGTAGGTTCTTGCCGACATAATCAGCTCTGATTGGTAATTGACGATGACCCCGGTCAACCAAAACGGCGAGTCGAACTGCCGCTGGGCGTCCGTGATCATTCAGAGCATCAAGAGCCGCCCGGATAGTTCTACCGCTAAAAAGAACATCGTCAACTAAGACGACCGCTTTCCCAGAAACACCTGAGGTAGGGATATTGGTAATGCCGACAACACGTGTTGGCTGGTCTGATAGATCATCCCGATACATCGTGACGTCGAGTGAACCGACCGATACGTCGGTAGCAGAGTGCTCTTTTATGACCTGAGCGATGCGCGTGGCGATTGGAATACCTCTGGTTGGAATACCCAGCAAAAGAAGATTATCTACGCCGCGATTTTGCTCAAGAATCTCGTGAGAGATGCGAGTGATAGCCCGACGAATGTCGTCAGAGCTCAAGACAGTGCGTTTTGACAACGCCCACCTCCTTCTTCGCCTCACGGGACGATCTTTAAAGGATGTTTACTAGAAGTTACCCTACATTATCTAGCGGTTTTTGTGCCAGCAATAGCGCCCAGCAAACCATTCACGAAAGCACTGGAATCCTCCGTTGAAAGCTCGGCGGCCAACTGGACAGCCTCGGAAATTGCCACTCCATCTGGCACTTCTTCGTTGAAAAGAATCTCCCAGCAAGCAACCCGCAGAATTGCCCGGTCAACTGCTGGCATACGCTCAACAGACCACTTATGGGAGAAAGCCTCTATGCGATCGTCAATCTCGGCAAAGTTGGCCGCAACCCCTTCGACGATTTGCCTAGCGTAACCAACGATTTCTTCCTGATTCTGCCGATCAAGCTGCTCCTCGGCAGATGCTGCCAGAAGCAATTCAGGGTTGATTTTCCTAAGGTCAGCTGCAAAAACGGCATCAAGTGCCATCTTGCGAGATTTTGTCCGGGAGCTCACTTGCTAGTCGGTCACTCGACCGAGGTACTCGCCAGTTCGGGTGTCCACTCTGACCTTGGTGTTCTGCTCAATAAAGAGCGGCACCTGAATCTGGAGGCCAGTTTCAACCGTTGCAGGTTTGGTTCCACCACTCGAGCGATCGCCCTGAAGGCCAGGCTCAGTGAAAGTAATCTCTAGGACAACAGAGGCCGGGAGCTCAACATAGATCGGATTACCCTCGTAGACTGCGACAATTGCACCTTGGTTTTCTAGTAGGTAGTCCTTAGCATCGCCAACTATTTCATTAGTCAAACTCATCTGCTCGTAATTTTGATTATCCATGAACACGTAACCCGAGCCGTCGTTATACAGATAGTTCATTTCACGCTTGTCAACATTCGCCGTCTCAACTTTGACACCAGCGTTAAATGTTCTTTCAACAACCTTGCCAGTCAAGACATTTTTAAGCTTCGAACGCACGAACGCAGGTCCTTTGCCCGGTTTGACGTGCTGGAACTCGATAACAGTCCACAATTGTCCGTCAATGTTTAGAACTAGGCCGTTTTTTAGATCATTTGATGTTGCCATGGTCGTGCTCGCTCGATCCTTATTTTTGTTGGTTTACCTATGGAGTCTAGCGTTTAGGAAGTGAGCTGTCTAAGAGCCAACAGATAGGAGTCAAACCCAAAACCGGCTATGACCCCAGTTGCGGCTGGAGAAACAACGCTGGTTTTACGAAACTCTTCTCTGGCATGTGGATTTGAGATGTGGACCTCAATTAGCTTCGCACCAGATTCAGTGTGGATCTTGCAAGCATCGCCAATCGCGTAGGAATAGTGCGTGAAAGCGGCGGGATTGAAAATAACGTCGGCCCCAGAATCTGTGGCCTCATGAAGCCAGGAAATCAGTTCGCTCTCGCTATCGGACTGCTTCACGGTCAATAAAACTCCAAGTTCGGCAGCGTGTTTTTCCAACATGCTGACAAGAGTTGTGTAGTCCAAACTTCCGTAAATGTCCGGCTCTCTGGATCCAAGGCGCTGCAGATTTGGCCCATTGAGTACCACTATGGATTTCATGGAACTAGCCTACTGAGCAATCTCTTGAAAGGCAGTGAACAATATTTCATCAGTCGGCGAGTGCATAACTCTTGGCTTTCCTACCTCGTCCAGAACGATAAATCGCAAGTTTCCCGCTCGGGCCTTCTTATCAATTCGCATATTGGCAAGTAGTTGAGGCCACTTATCCGCTGGGTAGGAAACTGGAAGCCCGAGACTGGTGAGAATGTCACGGTGCCTTTGAACGTCAATGCTTGATAAACGACCGTTTAGCCTGGCCAACTCCGCAGCGAATACCATTCCAATGGATACCGCTGCACCGTGACGCCACTTATAGCGCTCCGCCAATTCGATGGCATGACCAAGAGTATGGCCGTAGTTCAAGGTCTCGCGCAGACCCTGCTCGCGGAAGTCCTCCGCCACGACCACAGCCTTCACTTGGATTGCACGCGTCACAAGCTCAAGAAAAAGCTCAGATGATGGGTCCGTTGCTTCGGCAAAATTGTTTTCAATCAGTTCAAGTATCTGAGTGTCACTGATGAATCCGCACTTCACTACCTCTGCGAATCCAGCGATCAATTCGTTTCTTGCCAGGCTGCCAAGGGTTTCTAGATCTACCAGAACGCCTTTTGGCGAATGAAAGACACCGACGAGATTCTTACCCTCGGCAGTGTTTACTCCTGTCTTGCCACCAATTGATGCATCAACCATCGCAAGTACGGTGGTAGGAATTTGAATGAATCCAACACCCCTCAGCCAAGTTGCCGCAACGAAGCCTGCAAGGTCGGTTATGGCGCCTCCTCCAAACCCAACGATCATGTCTGTTCTAGAGAACTCAGACTTGCCAAGGATTCCCCAACAAAAAGCCGCGACTTCGATTCGCTTGGCATCCTCGCTATCGGGCACTCCCGCTAGTACGACATCGAAGTTTGCCTCAATAAGAGAGTCCCTAAGAGCCTCAGCACTCACGGATAATCCAACTGGGTGGACAATCAAAACCTTCTTGGCTCCAACAAGCATCGAGGGAACTTGATCAAGTAGATTTCTACCAATTACTACCTCGTAGGGCTCTTCAGCTCCAACCGTAATTTTTCTTAGCTCGGTCACTTTTGCCTCACAAGTGTAGAAATCTCAGTGACGATTGTTGCAAGGGATTTCCCACTGGTATCAACCTCGTGGGTAGCCACTTCCTGATAAAACGGCTTCCTAGCTTCATAGATGCTTTTCCAACTATTCTCACCATCATTTAAAAGCGGGCGATTCCTTGTGCTTATTCGCGAAGCAATGTGCTTACCGTCGGTCGCTAGATAAATCACGTTATGGGTTTTTAGTAACTTTCGGTTTGACTCCGTGGTCACAACACCACCGCCGGTTGCAACAACTCCAGATCCCTCTAGGCACTTAGCCAAAACATTGCTTTCGATCTCCCTAAAGCCCAGTTCGCCAAGGCGGTCAAAAAGCGAAGAGATAGAGCCGTGTTCTGAAGCGATGATTTTGTCCGTATCAGCAAAAGAAGTATTAAGCTCCTTGGCAAGTTTCTTTCCAACGGTTGTCTTGCCAACACCCATGGGTCCAACCAGAACCAAAGGCTGCTTCATCAGCTACCAGCAGACTTTAAGACTTCAGGAATTGATTCAAGATAAGAAGCCAAGTTCCGCTTGGTCTCAGTGACAGAGTCCCCTCCAAATTTTTCCAAGACAGCGTTCGCGACCACGAGTGCAACCATCGCCTCAGCAACTATTCCGGCTGCCGGAACTGCGCAAACATCTGAGCGCTGATGGTGAGCCTTAGTTGCCTCACCGGTTTTTACATCAATCGTTGCCAAGGCTTTGGGTACGGTTGAAATTGGTTTCATCGCCGCACGTACTCGAAGCACCTCACCGGTTGACATACCGCCTTCGATGCCCCCGGCTCTACCCGTTGATCTTTTCACCAAGCCATCGTTGCCTCTTGATATCTCATCGTGCGCAACCGATCCTCTGCGACTGGCGGTAGTAAAGCCATCACCAATCTCGACACCTTTTATGGCCTGAATTCCCATCAGGGCACCAGCCAGCTGAGAATCTAACTTGCGATCCCAATGAACATAACTTCCCAAACCAGGAGGTAGTCCGTACACAAGGGTTTCAACTACTCCCCCGAGAGTGTCTCCGCTTTTCTGGCAGTCCTCAATCTCTGAAACCATGGCCTCGGAAACCTGCTTACTAAAACAACGCACTGGATTCTCATCAAGAATTGATACATCATCTGGTGTTGGCAGCTGCTCATCTTCGGATTTCACTGGTCCAATAGCAACGGTGTGAGTTACCAACTTGATTCCAAGCTGGGCAAGAAATCTCGAAGCGACCTCGCCCAACGCAACTCTCGCGGCCGTTTCCCTCGCAGATGCTCGCTCTAAAACTGGGCGAGAGTCCAAGAAGTCATATTTTTGCATCCCAGTGAAGTCGGCGTGGCCTGGACGAGGTCTAGTAAGTGGCTCAGCCCGTGCACCCGATAGATCCTCTTCACTCACCGGATCTGCAGACATCACCTGTTCCCATTTGGGCCACTCAGTGTTCTGAATGGTGATGGCAATTGGCCCGCCCTGAGACATACCGTGTCTCACACCGCCGCTTAGTTGAACCTGATCCTGTTCGAATTTCATACGGGCACCTCGACCAAAGCCAAGTCTTCGCCTAGCTAGTGCATCCTGGACGTCGCTGGTGGTAATAGCAATACCGGCGGGCATTCCTTCAACAATCGCAACCAGCTCAGGGCCATGCGATTCTCCAGCGGTCAACCAGCGCAACATAGTTTAGATTCTCTCACAGTTGGTCTATTTCAAACCAGATTGGTCTGCAACAGCGCCAATCATTGACTCATAAAGCTCCTGGTCGACAATTGGAACCGATTGTCCCGTTGAGTCTGCAAAGAGTTTTACCTGTTCGATGGCTTGCCAAACAAGCAACTCAAGCCCAGAAATAGTCTTTCCCGCCCAGGCCTGAGAGGCCATAGATGGCCAGGGGTCATAGGCAACGTCAAACAGAAATCCACCATTAGCGCTGGTGGTAGCTCCCAGCTGTTCCCACAGCTCGGTGAATGCACCTGCTGGGACGGTCGAAACAACTAAGTCTGCGCCAACTAATGAAGAAACTTCCGGCTCTAATACCTCAGAAGAAATACCAAGACCGTTTACAAATCCAGTGAAATCAACCAACGAACTTGCTGTTCTTCCAACAACCGACAGCTTCGCGGCAGGAAACACTCTTGAGATTGCTAGAGCTGCAGATCGCGCTGTTGCACCAGAGCCGACAATTACAATTCTTTGTGGATCTGAGACCTGATTGAAACACTTTTCGAACCCGAATACATCAGTGTTGTGACCAACCCAATCATTTAAAGATCTAATCATGGTGTTCACAACACCAGTCTTCTCGGCTTCAGGCGAGTAGGAATCTGACAACTCGAAAGCTTCGTACTTTAGTGGCATGGTGACACTAAGCCCAGAGAAAGCTAGATCTTCCATCACTGCCCCTAGGCCGCCTAGCGGAACTTCCATTCTTTCGTAGCTAGAATCCAAACCTAAGTGAGCGTATGCGGCTTTGTGAATGACTGGCGAGAGACTGTGCTTAATTGGAGAACCAACAACACAGAATTTACTCGTCATACCAGTCCGGATTTTCTGACTCCCACTTCCGAAGCAACGGAATCCATGACTCATGCTCGGCTAGAGTCTCCGAGAACTTAGTCTCACCGGTAGCCAGATTAATTGTTACGAAGAACAGCCAGTCTCCAACGGCGGGATTCAAAGTTGCGTCAATTGCAAGCTCACCTGGCGAGCTGATTGGTCCAGGCGGCAAACCACGAACCAAATACGTGTTGTAGCCATAGGCAATCTGCTCTTGTCTGGAAGCTTCTGACATATCGGTTCCGTCATAGCTATAAGTAATTGTCGGATCGGTTTCCAGGGGCATGTCAATGGCTAACCGGTTAGCAAAGACCCTGGCAACCTTGTAAAAGTCGGGCTCCTGCTTTGCCTCGCGCTGCGTTATTGAAGCAAGAGTTAGCACTTCGTGCCAATCCTCTTTTGCAACCCCTGCTTCCGTAAGGGCGGTTTCCATCCTCTTAACCATGATGGAGATGACTTCTTCAGCAGTTACCTTCAAATCAAAGCTGTACGTATCTGGAAACAAGTAGCCCTCGATCGTGGGAGCTTCCTCTGGGATTCCGTAGGCAGACAAATCTTCTGCTGCCAGCCAAAGCTCATCTACCGGGATGCTGGTAATTCTGGATACCTCATTGAATATCTGAAACACGCGATAGCCTTCCGGGATTGTCACCTGGAAACTAAGAATGTTCGCTTGATCAGTTACGGCAGCTAAGGCAGATTCATTACTCATTTGAAGCTTTAGGGTGAAACTACCGGGGTAGAAAATTGGATTGCGCTCAAGCAGTACTCGATAGAACGAATCAACATCTCTAATAACCCCGGCTTCAAAAAGCTTGTTAGCTATAGCAAGACCATCCTCACCCGCTTCTATTCGGACAATTACTTCTCCGACCCCGGTTCCTTGATAATCCAAAGCTGTTAGTTTTTGATACTGACCTCGAAGCCAATCAAAGTTTGCTACTACTGCAATGCCTCCAACCAGTGATAGAACAAGAGCACCAACAAGAAGTTTTGAACCCCTAGACATGCCAACAGACACCGATCTACGCCCCAA
This sequence comes from Rhodoluna sp., assembly GCA_044341965.1. Classification (GTDB taxonomy): domain Bacteria; phylum Actinomycetota; class Actinomycetes; order Actinomycetales; family Microbacteriaceae; genus Rhodoluna. The sequence continues at coordinate 9,872 of JBIIQS010000002.1, read as the reverse complement.
CAGAATCACCTACCAGATGTCCAGGAGCTAACCCTGAACTCTTTTCGTAACTGAGAGCACTTTCTAGAATTTCCGCTGCGCTTGCGCTGTCTATTATCGACTTGCTGTCTTTGGCGCTAATTCCTGAAGCTCGAAGCTTTGCGGTAGCAGAGACCGTAGTGAGCCTCTCGTCAATCATTCGAACCGGAACCGAAACCGATGTGGAAAGCTCCAGAGCGAAAGACCTTGCATCATTGGTTGAATCGGTCGCTTTGCCACTTAGCGACAGAGGGTCCCCCACATAGACTTCAATAACGCCGTGTGTGGCAACAAGATCCGCAATGGAGGCAACCGTTTCCGATGAGCTAGATGATCTTGCAACCGCGTCTAACGGAGAAGACAAAATTGCTTCTCGATCGCAAATAGCGATGCCGATTCGCACCTTGCCTACATCCACCGCTAACCTCCGGCCAGTTCGCATCTAGGAGTTCAGCTCCTTCTCTAAAGCTGCAATTGCTTCTTTGAGCTTTGAGGTCTCTGGACCCCCACCTTGAGCGATGTTGTCTTTGCCACCACCGCCACCACCCAAAATTCCAGAGGCAACCTTCACCAGGTTCCCGCTGGAAACACCTAGCTCTCTTGCATTACTGGATGTAGCAACAATCAAAACAATCTTGCTATCTACAAAAGCCGTAACCGCAACAATCGAAGCCTTGCTCTCTAGCGCTTGAGAAAGGCCTGTCGCCATCTCACGAACTTGCTCAACGGACATGTCTTCGCCAGCCGAGTAGTGCAGGAAGTCAAACTTGCCGACGGTTTTAACAGATTTGATTAATGCTGGAATCTGCGAGCGAAAGCTTTCGAGTGCTAGAGCTGCTAGCTTCTTCTCAGCTTTTTTTAGCTGCTCAAGAGTTTGTCTAACCTTGGCTGCCAATTCTTGTTTTGGAACTTTAAGAGACTCAAGAATTTGCCCAACTATCTGAGCTTCGGCGGAGAGGGCTTTGAACGCTTCAAATCCAACAAGTGCTTCGAGGCGACGTGAACCAGACCCAACTGAAGCTTCGCCAAGAATGGATACAAGCCCCACTTGAGACGAGCGCGACACGTGAGTGCCACCACAAAGCTCCCTTGACCAAGGACCGCCAATTTGAATCACGCGCACAAGTTCGTCATATGTTTCTCCAAAAAGGGCTATTGCCCCACTGGCTTTGGCTTCCTCTACGCTCATGAACTCTGCCTGAACAGCAAGGTCTTGACGAATAGCTAGATTGGCAACCTCTTCAATTTCGGTAATTGAGGATTGGCTTAGTGACTCGTTCCAAGAAAAATCTAGACGCATATATCCTGGCTTGTTGTAAGAGCCGGACTGAAGGGCACTTGGGCCCAGCACTTGACGCAAAGCGGCATGCATCACGTGTGTCGCTGAGTGGGCCTGCGCTGCACCTAGTCGCCAGTCAGCCGAAACCTGCGCGGAAACTTTGGATCCAACACCTACTTCTCCGCTTCGGACCGTCACGCTGTGAGAAACGAGTCCCTTGACTGGTTTTTGAACATCTATAACCTCAAGAGAAAGGCCGTCTGCGAAAATGAACCCAGAGTCGCTTTCCTGGCCACCGGATTCTGCATAAAAAGATGTCTCGTCAAGAATCACTTCGGCCACATCGCCTTGTCTAATGCTGGAAACCACTGCTCCGTCGCGAATAAGCCCCACAACTTTTGCGCTGGTTACTAGCTCGTCGTAACCGGTGAATTTAGTAGATCCAAGGGCACGGAATTCTCCGTAGACCGAAAGATCGGCATTACCTGAGCGCTTCATTTTCGCGTCGTCCTTCGCGCGCTGACGCTGGACGTTCATAAGAACATTAAACTCCTCGCGGTCTAGAGATAAACCTTGTTCCTCGGCAATTTCGAATGTTAGATCAACAGGAAAACCGTAGGTGTCATGCAATAGGAACGAGCTTTCACCGCTGAGGTGGCTCTTGCCAGCTTTCTTAGCTTTGGCAATTTCCTCGTCCAGCACTAGGAGTCCAGCGTTTAGGGTGCGAAGGAAGGCTTCCTCTTCAGCTACGGCAATTCGCAATATGCGAGCAAAGTCTGTGTCTAGCTCAGGGTAGCTAGCCTTCATTGATTCCTTGGAGCGAGTAAATAGCTCCTCGAAGACAGGTTTTTCAACACCCAGTAGGCGCATTGCACGGACGACTCTTCTGAGCAATCTTCTGACCACATAGCCGCGTGCATCATTAGCCGGAACTACCCCATCACCAATAAGCATCAGAGCGGAGCGAACGTGGTCGGCAACCACCCTGAGACGAACATCATCGGTTTCATTAGCTCCGTAGGTTTTGCCAGAGAGCTTTGCAGCCAGGTCTAGAACTGGCTTGACTTCATCAATCTCGTACAAGTTGTCAACGCCTTGCATGATGAAAGCAACTCGCTCGAGCCCCATACCGGTGTCGATGTTCTTCGAAGGTAATTCCCCAAGTATTTCGAAACCATCTTTGCCATCGCCTGCACCTCGTTGGTACTGCATGAAAACAAGGTTCCAAATCTCGATAAAGCGATTCTCGTCGGCTTCTGGTCCACCATCAACGCCATATTCTGGTCCGCGATCGAAATAGATTTCTGAACATGGTCCCGCGGGTCCTGGTTGCCCAGTCGACCAGTAGTTGTCCTTCATTCCGCGTTTTTGAATACGTTCCAAAGGAATGTCAGCTTCCTCACGCCACAACTTGATGGACTCGTCATCATCTTGGTAAACGGTTACCCATAACTTCGCTGGGTCAAATCCCAAGCCGCCTTTTGACTGCGGGGATGTTAAAAACTCCCATGCGTAAGAAATCGCTTCACGCTTGAAGTAATCTCCGAAAGAAAAGTTTCCATTCATCTGGAAGAACGTTCCGTGCCTTGTTGTCTTGCCAACTTCATCGATATCGAGGGTGCGAACGCACTTTTGTACGCTTGTTGCTCTCTTGTACGGGGCTGGGACTAAACCAGTCATGTAAGGGATAAATGGAACCATGCCGGCCACAGTGAACATGAGAGTTGGGTCTTCAGAGATCAACGATGCCGACGGCACAATTTCATGATCTTTACTGGCGAAGTAATCGAGCCAGCGGCGACGTATCTCGGCCGTAAGCAAAGTTACCTACTTGCCAGCGGGCTTTGACTTAGCGGCGGGCTTTTTCGCAGTTGAACGTGAAGCTGCCTTCGCACGTGGCTTTGCTGTCGACTTGGAGGACTTCTTGCCTGATGTCTTTGCTAACTCGGTTTCGCGATCCTTGTAGCCTTCTGCTACCGCATCAGCAAATTCTTGCAAAGAAGCCTTTGCCTCTTCATAGGCTTTGCGGGCTTGAGGGTTTTCCTCAATTTGCTTAGCAACGACGGCACCAATAGCAACACCAGCTATTAACCAGAAAAGTTTGTTCATTTCTACTTCTTCTTCCCGACTAGTTTGCGCACAATTTCAGCAAACCCTGCAATCTTTGCCATTGGTCCACCTATTGAAGATGAGAAAATTGCAACCATTGAGGCAAAGCTCTTGGTGACCTGAGCAACATCAGTGGAAATCCCATCAAACTTCTTAAGCTGTCGATTCGTCTCTTCCAAAGTCACGGTTAGTTCGCTAACTAGAGGTGTTAGCTCATCAGCCATTTGAACTAGAGATTCACTGCTTCTATCAATTAGCTTTCCAAGCTTCAAGATAGGAACTGCCAGGAAGAGCACAAGCAAGACAAATCCGCCAGCGGCTAATAGGCTCGCTATTTCTGATGGTGACATGGCGATCTCCTTGAGCGATTGAACTATCTTGCGGCGTAGTACTCAACAACGAGCTGAACTTCACAAGTCACTGGAACTTCTGAACGCAATGGTCGTCTGTTCAGTGTGATCTGAAGCTTTTCTAGCTCAACGGTTAGGTAGCCAGGAAGGGGTGGAAGAACATCCACGTGTCCACCGGCAGCTGCCACCTGGAACGGTTCAGTCTTTTCACTCTTCTCGGCAACATGTACTAGTTGACCGGGCTTGACGCGGAAAGAAGGCCTGTCAACGCGCTGGCCATCTACAAGAATGTGTCTGTGCACAACCAACTGGCGTGACTGAGCAATTGTGCGGGCAAAACCTGCACGAACAAGAATTGCGTCGAGTCTCATTTCAAGAAGCTCTACAAGGTTTTCACCGGTCAATCCAGTGGCACGCTTGGCCTCTTCGAAAGTCTTTTTAAGCTGAGCCTCGCGGATACCGTACTGAGCCCTTAGTCTCTGCTTTTCACGAAGACGAACGGCGAAGTCGCTGTCGGCTTTTCTTTTGGTTCGTCCGTGCTCACCTGGAGCGTAAGGGCGCTTTTCAAGATACTTGGCGGCTTTTGGTGTTAGCGCTAGTCCTAGTGCTCGGGACAGACGAGTTTTACTGCGGGTACGCGATGTCTTAGACACAGCTTCCTTTCAAGTTAGGCAAACAAAGAATGAAACGACAGAGGTTCGTTCCCGTGTGCCCAGAAAGGTCTGCTAAATGACTCTTGTCTATTTGGTTAATCCCTTGCAGCCGCGCTCAGGATTCAAATTGGCAACCTTGGTAGTTTAGCACCGCAACTAGCGGCCCATCAAGCCCTATTGCCTCGAATAATACGCTTCAGTGCTGGCCAGCGATCCACAAGACCCTTCTCAAAACCTGAGCCCTTAGGGGTGAAATACTCTGGCACACCCTCAACGTAGACCTGGCTCACAACCGAGTTCTGGTCATCGTGGGGATACTTATAAGCCTGCTCGGTGTCCCCTTTGGATAAGTAATTGCTACGTAGACTGGCAGGAATAGTGGGGGCAAAGCCGTTTCTAACATCCGCAATGGCCTGGTTGATTGCCAGATAAGCGGAGTTCGACTTTGGGGCTAGAGCCAGATACACAGTTGCTTCTGCCAAAGGAATCCTGCCCTCTGGCATTCCAATTAGTGCAACGCTTTCGTGGGCCGCCACCGCAATAGAAAGTGCTGTTGGGTCAGCGAGGCCGATGTCTTCAGAGGCGAGCAAGATGAGCCTCCTGGCGATAAACCTTGGATCCTCTCCGCCTTCGAGCATGCGAGCTAGATAGTGAATCGCGGCATCCGCGTCGGAGCCACGCACACTCTTTATAAAGGCACTAATGGTGTCGTAGTGCTGATCGCCATCACGGTCGTAGCGCACCAGAGCGGATTCTAAACTCGCCCCCACATCTTCCAATCCGATCACCGCAGGGCTGGACATTGACAACTCCAGAACCCTAGAAGCCGCAGCTTCTAAAACGGTTAGAGCTCTTCTAGCGTCACCGCCGGAAACCTCCACTATTCGATTTAGGGCAGCATCGTCAATTTCCACTTTGGAGCCAAGTCCACGGGGTTCAGCAATTGCTTTTTTTATGAGGTCGGAGATAGCAACCTGCGATAGCGGTTCCAACCGCACCAGCAATGATCTAGAAAGTAAAGGAGCAATAACGGCGAAGGAAGGGTTCTCAGTGGTGGCTGCGATGAGCAGAATGCCGCCGCTTTCAACCGAAGGCAACAAAGCATCCTGTTGAGCTTTGGAGAATCTGTGAATTTCGTCAAGAAACACAATCGTTGTTACACCGTAGGTTTCCTGATCTAGGCGAGCTTTCTCAATGACATCGCGAAGTTCTTTGACTCCAGTTGACACAGCCGATAACTCAACAAATCTGCGCCCGGATGAACCCGCAACCGCTTTTGCAATTGAGGTCTTTCCCGTGCCGGGTGGTCCCCAAATCAGGATTGACGTGTGAGATGAGTTTGCGGATTCAGCTTTAGCAAGAATTTGCAATGGAGAACCAGACAGTAAAGCCTTTTCCTGACCGATAACTTCATCCAGGGTCCTGGGACGCATCCGAGCAGCCAATGGGGTTCCCCCCGAAAACAGTGATTGGCTCATAAACACAAGGCTATTAGAAAGCCCTCAAAAAGCTTTGTAAACTCTCTATTGAACCCAAACAGGAAGTTGAACAGCCTTGACAAAAAATCCAAGCGGAAAATCTTCGGACCGAGAACGACTTGCAAGATATGCTGCCAAGCAAGAAATCGAAGCAAATAAGGCCAGTCGAAGAAAAAGGGATAACCGTCTTGCCGTTCTAGTTTCAGTACTTGCAATCGCACTCGCAGTGAGTGCCCAGTTGACCTACACTGCACTCAAGCCTGAGCCAGAAGCAATAGTTCCGGACGTAACTCCAACCGAACCATCGGCTCCGATTCCAGACGTGTCAATTGCTGAGGGCAGAACCTGGACAGGCACTATGCAAGTTGGCGACGCAAACCTAGAAATTGAACTCGACGGTGCACTGGCACCGCAGGCCGTTGCGAGCTTTATAGACCTTGCGGGTAAGGATTTCTTCAGCGGGATAACTTGCCATCGGCTGACTACTGGCGGCATCTTTGTGCTCCAGTGCGGGCAATCGAGCACGACCCCAGATGGCGGTCCTGGCTACAATTTTGGTCCAATTGAAAATGCTCCAGCAGATAACTTGTACCCAAAGGGAACACTTGCAATGGCTCGAGTTGGTTCCTCAGTTTTGGGTGCAGATGCAGCTGCCACCAGCATGGGAAGTCAATTCTTCATTGTCTATGAGGACTCGACTATATCCTCGGACGAAGCAGGCGGATACACCGTATTTGGCAAGATCAATAGCGGGTTGGAAGATCTGCAATCTGTATTTGATGCCGGAGTTGAAGGGGGAGGGCCCGATGGCCTTCCAGCCCTGGAAACTAAGCTTGGCGCAATCGAACTAAGATAATTACTTACCACTAGCCCGCAGGAGCAAACCGGTGACACAGACAGTGAACAGCCATGGTCGAGTAGACGAAGACAACAACGTCTACGTGTTTGACAATGGTTCGGAGCGCAAGGTTGGTCAATATCCGGGCGTCACCATGGAGGAAGCTCTGGCTTACTTCGAGCGTAAGTTTGCTGAGCTAGAAAGCAACGTAAGAATTCTCGAACAACGTGTAAAAAGTAAAGCTGACGCAGCCAGCATCTCAAAAGCCGCTCAGAAACTATCTTCGGATCTAGCCGAACCTGCCGCAGTTGGAAACATTCAGGAACTGCGAGAACGAGTTGCTAGCGTCACTCCAAGCATCGAACAGATGAAAAAAGACAAGAGTGAAGCTTTCGAGAAAGCGGCTGCTGAGACACTTGCTACCAGAAGAGAGATTGCTGCCAAAGCTCAGGCGCTTGCCGACAAAGACCCGAAGAAAACACAGTGGAAGGCTGCTTCTGCACAGATGAATGAGCTGTTTGAGAAGTGGCAGCAATCCCAAAAGGCCGCCCCAAAAATCTCACGCAAGGACTCGGAGCCAATCTGGAAGAGCTTCTCGCAGGCTAGAACGAAGTTTGAAGCCAACAAGCGCGCATTCTTCTCTGCTCTATCTGCCGAAAGCAAGAATGTTCGAGCCAAGAAATCAGCCCTTGTAGCGCAAGCAGAAGCACTGGTTGCAAAGGGTGCTGACTCAACGGCCGAATATCGCAAGCTTTTGGATCAGTGGAAGCTAGCGGGACGTTCTCAAGGCACACAGGATGACCAACTCTGGGACAGGTTCAAAGCAGCTGGAGACAGTATCTATGCGGTTCGCAAAGAAGTTATCGCTAGAGAATCAGTTGAATTTAAGGCGAACTACGCAGCCAAGCTACTAATAATTGCCGAGGCAGAGAAGCTTCACCCAGTAGCCAACCTGGCAGAAGCTAAGAAGCAGCTGCTCCTGATTCAAACCCGCTATGAGAAAGCCGGCAAGGTACCAAAGGACAAGATTCGTGAGACCGATGACCGCATGCGTGCCGTTGAAAAGAAAATCAAGGACGCGGAACAAGAAAATTGGCGTAAATCAGATCCGGCCGCCATTGAGCGAACTAGCGGAGTTCTGTCTCAACTGGAGCAGTCGATTGCGAAACTAGAGAAGGAATTGCAAGCCGCCGAACTAGCTGGCGATAGTTCCAAGATTCAAGAAGCCAAAGACGCACTAGAGGCAAGAAGAAGCTGGCTCACAGTAGTCAAGCAAAATCAAAACTAGCTACTGCGAAACTCGATATACGTCGTAAACCGCTTCAATGCGCTTTACAGCAGCTAGCAAATGATCTAGCGCCGCAGGGTCACCCATCTCAAACACAAATCTACTGAGCGCTACCCGGTCGGTTCTGGTTGATACCGAAGCAGACAAAATGTTTACGTGGTGCTCACTGAGAACCCTTGTGACATCACTGAGCAGTCCCGAGCGATCAAGCGCCTCCACTTGGATTTGTACTAAGAACATTCGCTTTGAAGACGGTGCCCAAGAAACGTCAACAAGTCGCTCTGACTCAAGCTTTAGAGCTGTCGCGTTCTTGCAATCATCACGATGGACAGAAACTCCGCTGCCGCGGGTGACGAACCCCATAATCTTGTCCCCTGGAACCGGCGTGCAGCATCGAGCAAGCTTGACCATTACGTCGCCATCACCCTTAACCAAAACGCCAGAGTCGGCCTCGTTAACGCGCCTTGGGGATTTGGTTGCAACTGGCAACTCAAATTCTGCATCGATTTCTTGGTCGGAACTAGAACTAACCGTTAGGCGATCGATGATCGATTGAGCAGAAAGCTGACCTTCGCCAAGGGCGGCGTATAACGCACTTACGTCCTGTAAACCTAGGTCGCCAACTACTTTGGCGAGAGAGTCCGAGGACATTAGCTGCTGCAATGGCAGCCCAAGCTTGCGCATCGCCTTAGTGAGATTTTCTTTACCTAGCTCAATCGCATCCTCGCGCCGTTCCTGAGAAAAATGATGCTTTATCTTTGCGCGGGCTCGTGGTGAGGCAACAAAATTCAGCCAATCCTTAGAAGGCGATGCATCTAATGACTTAGATGTCAGAACCTCTACGACATCCCCGGAATTCAGAATGCTATCTAGCGGGCTGATTCGTCCATTTACCTTTGCACCGACAGTCCTGTCTCCGACTTCGGTATGCACTGCATACGCAAAGTCCACGGCCGTTGCTCCCGAAGGCAACCCGATGACTTTACCCTTGGGCGTAAAGACATAGACCTCTTTGGCTCCAATTTCAAACCTGAGCGCGTCTAGGAACTCCCCCGGATCTTGAGTTTCGGCCTGCCAGTCGGATAAATGCTTGAGCCAAACCAAATCATCCTGGGTTGTAGCTTGCGACTTTCCAGCCTGTTCTTTATACATCCAGTGCGCGGCAACTCCGTACTGAGCACGCTGATCCATCTCAGCCGTTCTTATCTGAATCTCAACGGCTCGTCCCTCGGGACCGATCACTGTCGTATGAAGTGACTGATAGAGATTGAACTTGGGCATTGCAATGTAATCCTTGAAGCGTCCCGGAACTGGATTCCATCTTGCGTGGATAGCACCGAGCACTGCGTAGCAATCTCTAACTGACTGAACTAGTACGCGAATACCAACCAGATCGTAAATCTCATCGAACTCGCGACCGCGAACCACCATTTTTTGGTAAATGCTGTAGTACTGCTTAGGTCGACCGGCAACCTTGCCTTTGACCTTTTCAGCCTTAAGATCTGCCTCGATTGCACCAATGACCTCGTCTAGGTACTGCTCGCGCATAGGGGTCCGTTGGGTGACGAGGTTTACTATCTCCTCATAAACCTTCGGATACAAAATCTCAAAGGACAGATCTTCTAATTCGAGCTTGACAGTGCTGATACCCAACCGGTGTGCCAAAGGAGCGTAAATCTCAAGGGTTTCCTGCGCCTTGCGCTTAGCAGAGTCCTCGGGTACGAACTTCCATGTTCTAGCGTTGTGTAATCTATCGGCAAGTTTAATCACCAATACCCTGATGTCCTTAGACATTGCAACAACCATCTTGCGAACTGTCTCTGCTTGGGCGCTATCTCCAAACTTGATCTTGTCTAGCT
>JBIIQS010000055.1:0-4966 GCA_044341965.1 Rhodoluna sp. | reverse complement strand
GTCGATGGCTTCTTCAAGAGCATCGATCCAAATTGCATCCACGCGCAGGGGTTCATACTCGTAGTGCTCATTGAGCGGGTTTGAAAGATCTGCACCTAAATCGAATAGGTCATTTTGGATCTGGGATAGTAGGCCTAATGTTTCTTCGTCGAACTCGCCGTGCGCGAGTGCAACAGCAACACCGATTGCAGAGTTTGCCTCATCAACATCGGCATATGCTTCGATTCGAGGATCGGTTTTTCTGGTTCTAGAAAAGTCGCTTAGACCAGTTAAACCCTCATCGCCTGTGCGGGTATAGATTTTTGTAAGTTTGACCATGGTCTAAGTCTAGGCTTATGGAATGATCTTTTTGCTCCCACCTTCTGAAACCAAGGAGCCTGGTGGCAAAAGAAGAGCCAAAGCTCTGAGCCACAAGGAATTAGACAAAACTCGCAAAGTTCTTCAGGAGGCGTTGCTAGATATCTGCAAATCTCCAAATCTTGCGGCCAAGGCTCTCAAGCTAGGGGGAAATCAAATTGGTGAAATTCAGGTCAATCTTGATCTAGCAAACCCCAAGTGTTTACCTGCCTTAGATCGATACACCGGCACCTTGTATGACGCACTCAAAGTCGGAGGCGTCACCGCAGGTATGCGAACTAGAGCCAGCAAGGCAGTGTTTATTCAGTCTTCGCTTTTTGGCTTAATTTCGGCTGGGGATGAAATCCCAAATTATCGCCTTTCGGCTGGTTCGAAGCTACCTGGCATTAATCTAAAGAGTCTTTGGCGGGAAGCGCATAAAGAAATTTGGCTGAAGTTCTCAAAAGAGACCATTATCGACATGAGATCCAATTCCTATGCCGAGTTAGCACCGGTTCCAGAGAACCTCTCTTGCTACACCCTAGATGTACTGCTTGAAGACCAAAAGGGCAAACGCACGAAGTTAAATCATTTCAACAAACAGGCCAAGGGTCAGTTTCTAAGATCCGCACTAGCAGTTGGCAAAGCACCCAAAACCATTTCAGACCTTATGGCCGTTGCGACGCTAGCCAATCTAAAGCTGGAAGGTTCAGGTAACAAGCTTTTACTAATTACCTACGGATGAGTCTTCGGCTGGTTGAGGCTCTACGTCAAATATGTATGGTTCAGGTAGAGCAATCACTCCCTCGATTAGGGAAATAACTGTGCTCCACCAACCCTCGTTATTGAACATGATCCATCCCGGAACCAGCCAAGCATCTCCAGCAGCGTCCCAAATACCCAAGAGAGCTGACTCTGCCTTAACAATGGTCAGGGTAACAACCTGGGGCTCTGTGGGGCCCGGCATAGGCGCGATGTCTGTGGGTTCGACTGGAAGAGTTTCGACAGGTTCAGGTTCCGCAGAGGCGGTATCTGACGGACTAGGTTCAACCGGTTCGGTTGTCACTTCGCTTTCTGATACCCCTGGATCAACAAGTGGTTCATTTCGAACGCTCATGTCACTGTAAATCGCCGGGTATTTTTCGTATAAATAGTTAGGTGGCGATCCGTACCAGCGCCAGTCATCGAGTCGATTCACAGCTTGGACTGGAGAAATTGTGTTGAATGTTCCAGCCGCTTGGGCAACTACCGAGTGGCCTTGAGCGTAGCTAATCTCGCCATCCGAACCCCAGGCGATGTACCATTCGATGCTTGTTGGTTGATTATCCACAACCATTGCGGCGGAAACGTAAACACCCCATTCCGACATGTCAACTCGCAAGTCTGATTCAGTCACGGCTAGGCCAGTGGCCTTAAACACCTCCAGAGCTTTAGCCATAGCTTCAGACTTGCTTGGCAGGAGTTCAGGTGTTGGAACAGGCTCAACCCATTCCTGACAAAAACCTTCGCTATCAAAAGAACTGCAAGAACTCGAGATTGAAGAGTTCGAAGGATTTGAATAGTACCAAGAGGCTGTGCCGTTCCACCAAACCGAAACGATTGGGTTCTGATTGTCAACGCCCCAAGGGTCGTCGGATTCACCAAAAAAGTATGCAGGGTTAGCGTCGCTGAAGTCCGGGTATTTTTTAACGCTTCCTTGAACTCCAAACAATCCAGCCACTTTTTGGAGTAGAGCTTCTGGAGTTCCAGTCCGTACTAGCTTGTAAACCTGACCAGATCCGCCTTCGTTTGACAGGTCAGGCCCGGCAACATACTTGTAACTGAAAGGCAGCGCCCACAACTTGTCTTCTGATGTTTCAGCCATCGAGGCTGATCTGTTTGAATCACCTTGGGCCCCCGCAGCTAATTGAATGAGTGGGGTTTGGGTAGGGTTCACCACTACGGCCACTGCAAGGATTGCCGCTGTTCCAGAAACTAAACCACCCAGAGCGAAGCCTCTGGCTTTGGCTGATAGTAGTTCAAATCTCTGGGCTAGCCCAAGCCTGAGTTTTGACCTCGAGGCGGCTGCCAAGATTTCAGCTGAAAGCGGCTCAGTTTTGGCTTTGTTTGCAGGGTCTGCCTTGCGCAGACGGGCGTCTAGTTCATCTGGAGTATTCATATATTGGTTATGTAGCCAGGTTGGTGATTATGTCTAGAATTTCTAGGAAATTAGCCCTCTAAGCTTGGCCTTGGCCTTGCTCAGCCTAAGAGCGAAGGCATTAGTCGAGATTTCTAACACCCTGGCCGAGTCCGAATTGTCTAGACCTTCAAAGCTAGTTAGGGAAATAACCTGGCGCTCAGCTGGGGTCAGCTTTGCCCAAGCTTCTGAAAGACTAAGGTCGCTGAGAGCAATCTCCTCTGCAGAAGGGGCAGAATCCCTTGGCCGGAATAAGACCAAGAAGTTCTCTTTAGCTTTCTCGCTTCGGCGGTGATTTGCGACCACAAATCCAGCGATTCTATATAGCCAGGGGAGTTCAAAGCCTATGGGTGCCTCAGATCTCTTCGCCCAAGCGATTTCAAAAATTCTAGAAGCTAGATCCTCAACTTCCGAAGGGCTCACGCGCCTAACAAGATACTTTGTGATCTGTGGAAGTAGCTGGCGGTAAGTTGACGTAAATTCTTCAGGGGTCACAGTTGTTATCCTACTGGCGAAGTTCATTTCTTCTAAAACAACCAGGGGCGTGGTCATTCACCATGCCAATTGACTGCATCATCGCATACATTGTCGTTGGGCCAACGAATGAAAACCCAAGACCTCGAAGTGTTTTACTAAGCGCAATTGACTCAGGGGTGGTGGCTTTGAATTCAAAGTTAGCTGTTGGTGTTGTCGCGCGTTTGGGTGCGTGAGACCAAATCAAGGAAGTTAGCGGCTGATCTAGTTCCGAGATCAACCTTGCATTGTTGATGGTTGCCTGGATTTTGGCCCGGTTTCGAATAATGCCTTCGTCTTGCATTAGCCGCTCAATGTCCTTATCGGTCATCTTGGCAACTTTGCGGATGTTGAAGTTATGAAATGCCTGTCTAAAACCTTGCCTGCGCTTCAAGATAGTGATCCATGACAGCCCCGCTTGAAATGCCTCAAGAGCAAGCTGTTCAAAGAGCTCATTTTCCCCCTCTAGCTTTACGCCCCATTCGGTGTCGTGATAGTCGATGTAGATCTGATCTTGTTTGGGCCAGCTGCAGCGCTTGAGACCATCTGGATACTTGGTGACAAAATCACTCATAGTCGATGCCTTCGTGATCCAGCAGCAGCTTTTTGGTTTTGATTCCCTGGCCACCGGAGTAGCCAGTTAGTGATCCACTGGATCCAAGAACTCGGTGGCAGCCAACCAGTAGGGGAGTTGGGTTTGCACCAACCGCGGCCCCGACCGCTCTGGCGGCTTGTGGTTTTCCAATAGCTGCGGCAATTTCGCCATAGGAAATAGTTTTTCCAAAAGGCACTTTGGCTATTGTCTTCCAAACAGCAAGCTGAAACGGTGTCCCCAAGACTTTGAGGGGAAGGCTAAATTTTGGAAGGTTTCCTTTTAGGTACGAATCAATTTGCTTCGCTGCATCTTCAAGGACCTTGGAGGATCCTACGGAGTTCGCCTTCTTGCAAAGCTCAACGATAGTTATCTTCTCGTCTTCTGCGGTGATAGTTATGAAACCAAAAGGCGAGGGATATGATCGCCTTGAGATTACTGATTCGCTCATGCCTCAATTGTTGTCGATTTTGATTCAATTAAGGCGATTTTTGGGGTTGTGGAAAAGCTAAACCCCAAGACCCACTTGGGGTCTTGGGGTAAAGATAGCTTTTGTTAGAACTTACTCATCGCTGGGGTTAGCACCTTGCGAAGAATCTGCTCAATCTCGTTGAACTCTTTAGCCCCGATGGTAAGAGGTGGTGCTAGCTGGATAACTGAATCGCCTCGGTCATCGGCACGGCAGTAAAGACCTTCTTCAAGTAGCTTTCCAGCAAGATAGCCGCGAAGAAGCTTTTCACGCTCTGGAGCAGTGAAAGGTTCTTTGGTCTTCTTGTCCTTGACTAACTCAATAGCAAAGAAGTAACCGTCTCCTCTTACGTTTCCAACAATTGGAAGATCGTAGAGCTTCTCAAGAGTTTTTTTGAACAGCGCCGAGTTCTTGGCTACGTTTCCAACCAGGTCCTCTTCATCGAAGATGTCTAGGTTTTCAAGCGCTACCGCACACGCAACCGGGTGAGCCGCGAAGGTGTATCCGTGGGCCAGTATGTTGGTTCCGGTTGTGAAGGGCTCAAACAATCTATCGGTAAGTAGCAGTGCACCTAGCGGTTGGTAAGAAGATGTAATTCCTTTAGCCGTAATCATCATGTCTGGTTCGATGCCATATCTTTCACATGCAAACATCGCACCAGAGCGACCGAAACCGGTGATGGTTTCATCGGCTACCAGCAAGATGTCGTACTTGTCGCAGATCTCTCGCAGGCGCTTGAAATAAGCAGGGTGGGCGGTGAAGCAACCACCGGAGTTCTGGATTGGCTCAACGAAGATTGCCGCCACGGTCTCTGGGTCTTCAAAGAGAATCATTTCTTCGGCACGGTTAGCGGCCCAGATTCCAAATTCCTCTTCGGTCT